>JAJFUY010000305.1 GCA_021372185.1 Chlamydiales bacterium
TGGAGGTCATAATGCACTCCCCGATTAAAGAGGTGCTGATCAAGCTCACCAAAAGTTGGTAAAAATGCGTAGGGGTCTTCGGCTAATAGACCGCTATGGTGATAGACTTTATATTCGTTATACTGCAGGGTTTTGGGCACCAAAATTTCGAACAACCCTGACTCATGTACCTTTTTGGCTTCAACGACTTTCCCGCGAATTTCTAGATGCAGCTGGTGTGCGCCAGGTCGATAAATACGAATGATCTTATGCTTATCATCATGCGGATGCAGGCCTAAAAGCCCATGTGGATTATGACGTGAGGTATAGAGTGATTTTTCAGGCATAGTATCCGTTTCAGTTTGTAGCTTTGTCATTGTAGAAATCCTTTTCTACTTTGAATAGGCTTATTGCTGAAAATTATCAAGCAGATATGTTTGATTTGCTCAGATTTTTATTTTTGATGTGCCACAAATTTTAGGGCTTAGATTAGCGCAAGAGCTTCTCTCAAAGCTCTTTCTATATCCTGAATCTCTTCCAAGGTCAGGGAGCAGAGTTTTTTTCCAAGACGACTTTTATCTATAGCACGAATCTGATCAAGCATCGCTTTACCCTTTTTTCCGTCTATTGAAACAAGCGCCTCAAAATCATATACACGGGTGGTATTGCTCGTAAGGGGCACTACAATCAATCGCGGTAGATGCTTGTTAAAGAGATTGTTTGATAAAATTACGGCCGGACGCGTTTTTTTAATTTCAGGTCCTTGTGTGGGATCAAAGCAAACCCAAAAAACGTCACCACGTTTAGGGTTATCATTACCAGTCGTTTTGGGCATCTAATCCATCTCCTGCTAAAGAATCCCAGTCTGCAAATTCTTTATTTCTCACCTTGTCCTTTCCGGCATCTATATACTGCTGTTCGAGAGTTGATTTTTTGCATTCGAGCTTTTCAATAATTGCCTCTTCAACAAAGCGACTTATTCCCCTTTTTTGAACAAAAACATGGAGCTCAGAAATAAGCTCTTGAGGAAGAGAGAGAGTTATATTTTTATGTTTTGACTGCCTAAGCATATGCATTCTCCAGATGTTCTCAAATCCTATTGTATACGTAAAACTATTTATTGTCTACGTAATACGTATTAAAAAGGTGAAATTATCGCAAAACAGCCAAGGAAGTAACGCATCAAAGTGACCAAGGAATAGGAAATCCTTTTCTACTAGGCTTATTGCTGAAAATTATCAAGAAGATATGTTTGATTGGCTTGGATTTTTATTTTTGATGTGCCATCAAGTTTTGCTGTTTTGCAGCGGAACTCTCTTACTTCTTTTTGGAATTCAAAAGTGAGCTCATCATCAACTGCTGCCAAAATGCTGACTCTACGAATAGTGTGCTTGGTCCATTCAATTGAAATTGTATGGCCCTTCTTTGTGCGTATATCCGTTATGGTTCCGCTTGGAAATTCGTTTGGAAGAAGAGGTAGAATACGTATCGTACCATTATCTTCAGTAAAGAATAATGCACGAATCATCTTACGCATACAATCTAGTAGGGCTAATGGACTTTGGTTTAGGCCCGTCACAGGAACTGTATAGCCATGAAACCCGCTATCAACGAGCTGTGGAACAAACAGACTAGTGATTGAAGCTGTAATTAAATCAGTAAAGCATTCTAAGACACTTGTTCTGTTAGCTTGTTGCACGTTATTAACAAGAGAGGGCGCCTGATGTTGATATTCATGACATGTTACAGACTGTGATAGCCAATAGATATAAGGTAAAATTTCTGCCATGTTCATGCGGCGCATGATCATGGATACATCTTGAGACTTATCAACACCAAGAAAGAGCCGTTCACGAGGTTGGTCGAATTTTTGATAAACCATCGATGTTTCGGTGTATGTTGTGTTGCCTATAGTTACAGGGCATGGTAGTTTAGAAAAGTGTATGGCAAAACTTTTGTCTTTTGGTACTATCTTGTACCGAACAAATCCAGCCTTTGCAAAGCCCGATACTTCAATAAAGCCATGCTCTAAATCTTGCACTACACAAAATTGCTTTAGTGGCCCCAAACCCGTTATATCCAATATTTCATCAGAGACTATAATGCGACCAACATAGACTTGTACAACAAGAGATGAACGAGGCAAAAGACAAAGAGTACCTGATACATGGCTAAAAGGGCGAAAACGCTGTGCAATTGTAAGGGCCATGCTAGACAACAACTTTGCCAATAAGGCCAGATGGAGTATTTTCGGTTAAGAGCACATTTACAAGCTGGTTTGGCTCTAAATCCGCTTTAGGAATAAGCACCGATAAGAAATTAGCAGTATGCCCTGAAATGTACTCACCTTCAGTTTGGCTTTCTGTAAGTACTTCCATGGTTCTGCCAACATATTCAGCACGTAAATCAAAGCTTATTTCTTCTGCAAGCTTTAGTACTTGCGCTTTTCTTTGCTGCTTTATGTCGTGAGGCACTTTATTGGGATAAAGGGCCGCTCGCGTACGCGCGCGCTCGCTATAGGGAAACATATGCACCTTAGCAAAGCGCACTTCTTTCATCACTTCTAGCGTCTCTTCAAAGTCAGCATCGGTTTCACCCGGAAAGCCCACGATAATATCGGTAGTAAAGGTAAAATCTGAGCTGGCAGCCAGAAGCCTGCGCACCGTCTCAAAAAATATCTGGCGCGTGTATTTGCGGTTCATACGCTTGAGAGTCACGTTAGAGCCAGCCTGAAGTACTATATGCATGCTGTGGCAGGTGTTTTTGCCATTTATAACGGCGTCTAAAAGCTCATCATTTACTTCATCGGGGTCTATAGAACTTATGCGTAGACGTTTTAAGCCGGGAACTGCATCTACTGCCTTAATAAGGTCTGCAAGGGTAACTGGTGGCTCACATGCCCCATCAAAATCACCTACGTTAATGCCCGTGATGACAACCTCTTTAAAGCCATTAGCAACAAGGCCCTCTACTTCTTTTACCACGTCAACAATAGATCGTGAACGAGATCTTCCGCGTACATAAGGAATAATGCAGTAGGTGCAGTAGGAGTTGCAGCCATCTTGCACCTTTACAAACGCCCGTGTGTGGGAGTCAAAGTGCTTGATAGCAAATTCTGGCACGTCTTCATCTGGCAGCATGATATTTACAAGCTGCTCTTTATCTTTATTAGAGACAACCTGCGTGACGCCCTCGATATTAAGAAGTGATTGAGGGTTACCTTCAGCCAAACAGCCTGTCACCACCATTTTGGTATCTGGGTTTTGCTTGATAAGTGACCGGACAAGGTGGCGAGAGTTACTATCTGCGCTTTCTGTAACTGTGCAGGTATTTACTATGCACACGTCGGCTGTTTGCCCCTCTTCTGCCTGAGTGTACCCCAAGGCAATAAGCTGATCTCTAAATGCTTGAGCCTCATACTGGTTAGTGCGGCAGCCCAAAGCTGAAATAGTGAATGTTTTTTTAGTGTTCTGTTCCATATCGCTGTCCATATTGCCAGATATTCTACAACACTTCAGCGAATTAAGGTATTATAAAAAATAACCATTATGGTAAGAGAAAATTATAACTAGGAGTTAGAAATGAAGCACGTACTCATGGCTCTATGCCTTGCAGCTCTTTTTACCGGATGTGTTATACACGAAGATGACTATCACCACCATCATCACCATGACAAAGTATATATAGAAGAATAAGGAATACATTATGTTAGCATCATTTTTATTGGCAGTTACAGCTGTAGTTCCTACATCAGACGTGATTGTAGAAGAAAAACAACCCCCTGTAGTAGTGCATGAGCAGCCAAAAGTTGTGGTAGAGGAACCTGAAGTGGTCGAATACTGCCCCTATCACCACCACCATCATCACCACGATGAAGTTATTATAGAAAGATAATTTAAACTTTATTCTTTACACTAAAATACCTTTTTAGTATGTAGAGGGAATAACTGAAGGAGTAACCAAATGGTTAAGCACGACAAAAAATCAAATTCAAGTAAGCAAAATAATAGCGCCGTACAGTCGCCAGAAGCAGAACAGCGCATGAACGACGCAATGCAGCTCTTTCAGAAGTCTTACAATAATGGCTATCGCCTTCTTATTGAAGAACTTAAAAAGAATACCAAAGAAAATGTAAAAGCATATCAGGCAAAAGTTGATGGCCTAAAAATGCTCGATAACCCAGAAACTTTTAAAAACTTTTTAGCTCAAGGTAAGTCAATTTCTGACGTTCTTGGCTTTTCTAGTGATGCTATCGATAAGTTTTATGAAGCTGCACACCACTTAATTGCCCAAAAGCGCTTTAAAGAAGCAAAAGATGCGTTCTTCTTCTTAGTAACAATTGCCCCACAAGTAAGTGAATGCTGGTTAGGCCTAGGCCTTGCCTATGGCCAGTGCAAAGAAACAGAAGGCGCTATACAGTCATACCTTCGTGCTATTGCCCTAAGCCCACATAAAGCTGACGGCTACGTAGCCTTTGCTCGCCTCTTTACCGCCCTAGACGATGCAAAAAGCGCACAAAAAGTATGCGACATCGGCATGAGCTTTGTAAAAGAACACGAAAAACAACCATGGGCCCAAGAACTCAGCCGCGCCCTCAAAGAAACAAAACAAGAAATCAAGACTTCTAAGTAACAAAAAAGAGTGCCCGTGCAATATTTTGCCCGGGCACTCTTTTTTTATCCTTACTTCCCTTTCAAAAATTCACTAAACTACAGCTGTGAATGTCTTTTGAAGTTTTTTCGCAGCTTGCTTGTCAAGGGTGTATGTAGTGGTGCAGCCGTTATAGGCATTTTGTCGCCCAATAAGACAATCTACAAATCCTACGGATTTGGAAGTTTCATAATCATGCAGTGCAAGCCATGTTATGCTGTCATTTTCGATTTTGATTTCTGGGGTTTGCAGTAGTTCATGCAAAATATGCAGAATCTCTTGCTTTGGAAGTTTGTATCCGCGATCTAGTACCCAAATGGTTTCACATAATGTTATTTGTGAAATCCACATTGGAGTGCCATTTTCTGCTGCATTTTCGATTAACAGATTAGCTTTTTTAGTTTGAGCAGCATCATCCTGAATCAGATATCGAACGATTAGGTTGGTATCTAGTCCAATCACTTCGCGCTCTCCATCGCACCGTCAATAATCGCCTGTTTCATAGCTTTTAAAGATAAAGGCTTTCTGCCCTTTTTCTTGGCGATACCTTTGAGTTTTTTGATATCGCGTGTAAGTGGACGGATAGAAATTACCCCTTCACTTACTATTTGGAAGTCTAGTTCTGTTCCAGAAGAGATGTGAGCATAATCTCGTATCTCTTTAGGTATTGTCACCTGACCTTTAGACGTCACTGTAGCACGCATAGGTAAACCCTCTTTTTCCTTACTTTAGTATCACTTTTCTTACTATTTGTTGTCAAGTAAGGCTTAACTTTAACCGAACTAAATTAAAGCTCTAAGATAAGATTCAAGGTCTATAATTTCGCCTGAAATGCCTAGTTCTTTTTCAGCATCGCTGAGCGCCCTTTGCTCCCTCTCAAGCGTCTCTGGGTCGCTAATGTCCCATGCCACTTGAATAAGCTTTGGCTTTTCGTTTTTAGATGTGACAACAAAGTCTACTTCATAACCACTCTTAGTTTTGTAATAAAAGACCTCTTTACCCTGACGCTTCAAGTCAAGAAAGACAAGGTTTTCAAATTCTTTGCCAAAATTATCTGCTTGGCTAAAGGTATTTGCTCGATAAAGCCCGCTATCTATTACATAAATTTTTTTCGGTGTAGTTTGTAATTCGCGGATCGACTCTGAAAAATGCGGCACCCCAAATAAAAGATACGCATCTTCGACATAACTTAAGTATGTATACAGCGTATCTTTACCTACTTTATACCCTTGGCTTTTACAATCATTATAAAACTTATTTATTGAAAATGGAGCAGCAGCATTTTTAATAAGGGACGTTATCATGTAACGCAAAAGCTGGACGTTAGATACTTTATGTCGTTCAATAATATCTCGCAATATAACCGTTTCTACGTACCCCTGAAGTGTTTGTAAACGAGAGGCTGGATGCATATGCTGAACCCCCGGAAATCCACCAATATCCAAATATGTAAGTAGATGCTGTCGCAATACATCCAGAGATTTTTTCCCAAAAGGCCCCTTAGGAATCGCATGATCATGTGCTTGTAAAAATTCTCTAAAACTAAAGGGCCAAATTTCTGTTTCGATTGAACGACCTCTAAGGGATGTTGAAATCTCTTTACTCAATAATTTAGCAGACGATCCCGTGATGTACAATTCTGCTTTTTTACTATCAAACAACCTTCTTATCACTAAAGCCCATTCCGGGATATTCTGAACCTCATCAAAAAATAGATAAGTCATACGCGTGTGATTTTCAGGAAATAGTGTATAAAACGCATCGATGAGCTTACCCATTGCCTTATGATCCATAGGCAGCAGGCGGTCATCCTCAAAATTGATATATAAAATACTTTCTAGTGGAATGCCCTGCTGTAAGAGAACAAGTATCTTTTGCAACACAAAATAGGTCTTCCCAGCTCGTCTCATACCGATAGCCACTTTTATAAGGGTCTCTACGTCACTAAACTGAGCGGTACGAGGCGTTCCCTGTTTTACTTCATCTAATTTTTCCTGAAGTTCTTCTAATAATGTCAAAAGCATAGCAGTCATAGTGTATCACCCCTTTACCCTATCATTCCAGAAAAGGAAAATAACAGCAATACTTTCATTACTCACAAGGAAAGTATCTTGTGTCAAAAACTTTACATTTAAGCAGTCTCTTTCTTGTAGGAATAAAAATCTAATCTTTGCTAGAAATGTGCAGAATTTACTCTGGAGCTAGCGATGAAATACCTACTCATTTTTCTATTCCTCATGCAGTCTACCCTTTGGGGCCAAGACAAACACCCTGCAGGCGTTACCTTCCTGATTGCTGACATCAAGTACAGTAAAGAGCACGGCGTGAAAATATGCGAAGTACAGCATGGGATTTTATCAGCTTTTTTAGGAGATGTCTGGATGAATGGTGGCGATGGAACCGTGTGCCCAAAAGTCGCTCAATTTCTCGGTGACTTCCCCATACCAAAATGGGCTGTACTTTGGGACATTACATTCCCACATTTGTGTTCGGCAATCAAAAATTCGGGCAAGTGGCAGACAGTTGATATTTTGCCGCTGCTTCTACATGACGCTGCATTTTTAGAACTGGCAAAAACCCCTCCAGAAGATCCCTACAGCATAGCCTCTTATAAAGGAATGCTGTATGCAAGAAAATCACCCCTGTATGATTTAGAAGAATTGCAAAAAGAGCTTCCCGGAATTTTGTTTATCGACCTGCCGACACATGCATATTGGGAAGATAAATATAAAATGTCTCAACTTTTCAAGCAAAACCCTCAGCTTACTCGTATCAAACCAGAATGGAAGCTCTACGAAAAAAAATATTCAGCAACCCTCGCAGCAGAAATCGTCTCTGACATACCCGCAGAGACCTATGTAATTAAGCCTCGGGGCGCATTTTTAGGAAATGGCGTAATACTTGTGTCAAAAGAAGACCTAGACTCGACTCTCAAACTCATCATAACAGATAATGAGAGCGTAGCCAATAGCCCTGACAAGTCCTATAACTACTGGAAAAAAGATCCCTTTAGCTCTTTTATCGTCGAAAAGTACTACCCATCAGATCTTGTTCAGCTAGATGAAAAAACGTATGAGCCCACCATGCGCGTATCGTTTATCATGACATGTGATAACCACCAAATTTCAATAGAATACGTAAGTGCAAACTGGATACTTCCATTCAAAGCAATAGATGAAGAAGGCTCTCTTAACGACCGCAAAAAAGCCCACTGCAGACCCCCCTACTTTGTAAAACCCACGCCCCCTATTGTTACAAGCGTCCAAAATGAACTCAACGCTGCCCTTCCACTGCTTTTTCAGGAGATGCTAAACGGCACTTTTTAATAGCTCTTGGCAATCTCTTCTAGAATTGGTCTAAAATTAGGAAGTACGTGATAGCGCTTATCGACTGTGCTTCCAAAGCTTGAAATGCTCTCTTTCATTTCAGGTGTCACTTCAACAAGATCATTGATTTCTAGGGGCATTTTTTTAGCACTAGTCAGTACAGTCACATCATAATCTGTTACACATGATGCATATAGCTTGAATGCTTCGTCAGCACCTTTTACATTTTCGGGATTACCTGTCCAAAAATTCCCAACATATTCTGGAATCTTCTCAGTTCCACACTAGTATTCACCAAACCAATCTTTTTTAAATTGTGTAAATAAGGCATCTTTAATATCAATCCCCTTACGTAGACTTCGCTTGGTAACCTTCATAATTCTTTGTAAAATACCCTCTGGGTCAAACTTCTTATTCGCATTTCTTGAGATCAAATCACCTTTAAAAACAAAATTGCGCACACTATGTCCGAGAGATTTTGGTAGCATCACTACTCCACCACATGCATACACATGTAGTTTTTCTCTTTGAGCTCTGTCTAACCCTTCTAGCGCCAGTTTTGCAATAAGAGCACCATGGCTGTGAACAACGATAGGTAGCGGCAGATCAGGTCTACTTTCAAGCTGTGAGAGGATAACTTTTCTAAATTGATCTGCAATCGCTTCAGTTTTTTCTTTTTGAGCTTGACTGTCAGAAAAGAACTCTCCTATACCTGTTGGATTATTGAAGACAACAACTTTGCGATGAGGAAAAACCGAACGAAGGAGATTGGTCTGCTCTTCAAAACCTGCTCTTTGCGTATCGTCCTCAAAATTTGCACAGATTCCTTTACAGTACAGTAATGATAGATCTTGTTGTCCAAATTGGTAAGTTTTTACAGTCATATATAACCTCTTATTTTTATGTATATTCAATTTAGAAAATTTTAGAGTTTATATATCACCGTATAAAATACGGAATTTTCTAAAACAACAACCCAAACGATTCAAGTTCCTTCAGTTTTTGCATCATTTGGGATTTGGTACAACAGCCTAATTTATCCTTAATACTTACCATGTGATCATCAATCGTTCTCTTGGACAGAAAAAGTTTATCCGCAATTTCAGAAGAGGTTGGACTTCCCATAAGAAGCAGATGGGCAACGTCTGTTTCTCTTTTTGAAAAAGGATTTGTAACGTTAACCTTCATTTTTCCCAAAATAATCGTGCGAAGATCTGAGTTCATCTGGAGCGGTTAGATGATGGAGAATTACAGGTTTGCATTTTAAACTACGCTGCAGTGAGGGAACTGACTGAGATATTTGTGCACCTATTAAGATATCCCTTTAAAAGTGATCCAGTTAAGAATGATCAAATCCAACCTAACATGGAACGATATACGGTCAAGGGACTGGCCTGCATAGACTTTATGGGATGTGAAAATGACTTAAATACAGTAAACACATTTCTTGAATCATGCTATTTCATGACGCAAGATTTGATTGGGATATATGAAAGAGCTTGCGAAACAGGCAAGATAGATATTATTAGACGCATGCTAGAATTTCCTGAAGTGTGTCAACATATAGAACTTTATTGCGAGAAAGTTTTTAATGACGACTTCTTATATAGGGTAAGTGTCAGGGCTTTCGAATATTTACTCACCATGCCTGCTTATCAAAAATTTCTGTATAGAGGTATGCGGTGTCACGAAGATGATGTGCTGTCTCCTTATCGCAGTGGTGAAATGTTAGAATTTTTAGCAAAAACTCACATCGTACAAGGCTGTTTACGAAACTTGGAGGGATTCAATTTACAACATACTGAACTGAATCCTTGGCCACAAAAAGATATTCAAGTTGTACACACAGATGGAAACTTCATTTTTAACCTTCTTTCCCTCGATGTTCTCAAAATAGTTGCTTCCAGCCTTTCCAAAAGGGATATTGTGGCATTACGTGGAACGTGCCAAGTCTTACGAGAAAAGGTAGATCATCCTAAAATAGATGTACTTGCTTTACAAAATTGTGCCCTTTGGCAAGAGCGTTTGAATAGATTGCATATGATGGATAATACAATTCCCACAATCATACCTCAGGACCAAAACCCCAAAATATGGATTTTGAAAACATTTGTGGATGGATGCGAGAAAATATTTGAAAAACATCGCACACTCTTTCAAAATATTCGTCATAAGTTGGATAAAAAAGAACCGCTTAAAGGGCAGTCACTGCCATTTGGCAGTGCGTTATATGATTCTAAAAAATATCAGAAGAATAGGTACATCTGCTTGATTCGTCCATACAAAAGCCCACAAGATCTCGAAATCCAAAGTAGGTTTTTGAA
>JAJFUY010000277.1 GCA_021372185.1 Chlamydiales bacterium
AGATTACTTACGAAGTCTCCCCTTGAATTTACATCACTCTTTTGAGCAGCTATTGCAAAAAGCTTTTCTTCTAAGACAGCTTTTGCATCTTCATGGATGGAATAATTACTCACTAAGAGCGTCATAAATTCAGGTAATTTACGATCTACGTGCATCTCGAAAGTGACGTTGTCTTTTAGCGCTTTTACGGCAGTTTGAGAGTCTATTGAAGTTGCGGCTTGCAACTCATCTTGCACTTGTCTTAGTTGCTGCATAAGCTCTGGAGTTACGCTGCCCTCATTTGAGATTGCCTCTAATAGCTTCCCTGCCATACCTATTGCGTCACGAATAGCTGGTGTATGTTCAAATGATTTACTTACATCCATTGCTTTTTTAAGCGTGGCTACAAATTCTTGTGGGGTTATATCTTTAGGTACTACTGGTTCATTTTTAACAGAAACGCTCTTTGTAGCATCTGTGAGAGCTTCTCGCATTCTTTTTAATATAACGCTTTCAACCTGAAGTGTGTCTTTATTAGTTTCTGTCGATGAGTCTAGAGGATTCCTAAATCGCACCTGTTGGTGGGCTTCAGCCTTTTTAATTGCTTGTTTCAGGGATTCACTTGAAGGATCAGCAGTAAGTGCCTTGTAGGCATCCTGAAGTGCGCTATCAAACTTTTTGGATTCATATTCATATTCAAGGCTAGGAGATTTTACTACTTCACTTTTCAGAGCTGTTGTCACATTAGCTGCTAATTGATTAAGCTTTTCTGTCATCTGCTGCAGTCTGTTACGACCTATAGACTGTAAGTCGTTTGGCTTATTGGTATTCATAAAGTCTTTCACGTCAGTTAAAACCTGAGCAAACGCTAATGACTTAAGTGAATCTTCTGCCTGAAGTGCTGTGGGTACAATAAGAGTAAATTTTTGCAGAGCCTTGCCATAGTTTGAAACAGCATTTACAACGGCTTTTACCTCAGCTGTAAGGGCTTGTAATTTGAGTGTATTTTCTAATAGGCTCTGGGCACTGGCTTTTTCTGGCTCAAGTGGGTTTTCAAGCCTTGTTGACTGAAATTTTTCTGCTTTGGTTGCAATTATATTAAGCATTTTTGAATCTGAATGGGCATTAAGAGCCTGATAAAGATCCTGAAGCGATTTTTCAAACCCAGCTGACGCCTTTTCATACGATGCTTGCTGCTCTTTTGGAGCTTTAGCTAAAAAGGCTGTTTTCATTCCACTTAAGATTGTGCCCTGTTTTTTTGTAGAAGTAGGGTTGGTATTTTCTTTTGGCCCAGAAAGCGGTATTTGTACTTTATCCGTCTTGACAGTTTTTGGAGTGGGGCGTGGTTTTGGTTTTACATCACTGGGTGCAGGCATGGCATTATCATCGAATGGAGCTAATGGCTGTTTTAATTTCGGCTTCAGCTCTTGAGGTGCCCCGCCCTGAATTGGCTGATTACCATATGATTCTGGTGTAAGGCCTGGCATAAGTCCCCTGCATGTAAATGTGTTACCTGCCCCTCACCATACAACAATTTTAAAATATTTAATATATTATTCGCAAAATATTATACATCAACAATTTACGTACATAAATTTTCGGGAATATAAAATGAGAAATTTAGTTTTAGAGCCCTTGAGGGCGACTGAACGAAGCCCACCGTGACCGCAGGAAACGGTGGGAACAGGTAAAAAAGCATCAGAGCCCGTCTGAGGGCGATTCAATTGCGTGATTCAGTCGCCATCAGACGGGCTCCAGGAAAATGGATACCAATCCCCACCGTTCCCTTCGGTCACGGTGGGCTTCGTTCAGTCGCCCAGATCGGAAGAGCGTCG
>JAJFUY010000311.1 GCA_021372185.1 Chlamydiales bacterium
ATCCTTATTGCCTTTATTGTCATTGCGCCACTTCTGGAAATGGACCGCGTAGAGCTTGCCTCAGGCGGACAAATTGCCTCACACATACCCGTGCGCTTTGAGGATGCAAGCCCCATACAAATACATGTGCAGCAAGACAACAACATCCTCTTTAACCACCAAGAAGTAACTCTTACTGAACTCATGGCTCTTTTAAGACGCGCTAAAAGCGCCTATCCTGATGCCAGGGCCCAGCTGTTTCACCACAAGCAGGCCTATTTTGGTACCTATCAGGCGGTAAAAAATGCGTTAGAAGCTGCTGAATTTAAAGAAGTGGACATTGTCCTTTCACCATCTTAAGGATAGGTAATGCAGGCCACTCATATAGCCCAACAGCCACAACTTTTTGAATGGCCAGAACTTGAAGTAAAATCAAACTGGACCATATTCTACGCTGTCTTGATGGTACACCTGCTGGCGCTGTTAGCAATCAATTTTTCATCTGAGCACATCACAAAAAAACCCGTCACCAAAAAAATTATGGTGCGTACTGTCACATTGGGCTCTCCAAGTAAATCTATAGCCCCAAAACAGGTTACTCAAAAAAAGGCAGCTCCGGCACCGGCACCGGCGCCAGCTCCAGTAGCCGAAGTAAAAAAAGAAAGTATCTCAAAAGAAAGTATCCCGGCAGAAAAACCTGTTCAAATAGAAAAAGAAATTGTCGCAGAAGCGCCTCCTGCAGCAGTGACAAAAAAAGAACCTGCTAGCAAACCCAAACCTGTCTCCAAATCTGTTTCCAAGCCCGAACCTGTAAAGCCTGTAGCCAAAGTAGAGAAAAAACCAACCCCCAAACCAGCTGTAGCTAAAACAAAGCCCGCAGAAGTAAAAAAACAGGCCGTAAAAAAAGAAACATCAAAGCCAAAGCCAGTAGACAACACAAAAGCAAAAGACGCCAAGGCAAAAGAACAAAAGGCAGCAGCTGATAAAGCAGCCAAAGAAAAAGCCGCAAAAGACAAAGAGGCAAAAAACAAGGCCGCAAAAGAAAGTGCCGCTAAGGAGAAAGCTGCAAAAGAAAAAGCAGAACGAGCCCAAGCCGAAAAGCAAAATGCCCTACTCAATCAAGCCCTCTCATCCCTTGATTCATCAGGCCGGATAGATGGCAAAAAATCAAGCCTGGCAGCAAGCGCCGCCAAACATGCCGCAACAAGTGGTCCTGCGGCTATTAGTAGCCTATCTGCCGAATCTCTTGTGGCAATCGACGCATCAGAAACTGCAAACTGCACCCCAGGCGAAAGAACCTATTATGACGAACTTGTAAGCCGACTCAAGCTTGCTCTAAAACTGCCCGAATATGGCGAAGTAAAATTAGAACTTACCATATCACGCACCGGCAAGGTAGAAACGGTAAAAAGCGTAAAATCAAAAAGCTCTAAAAATTCAGACTACGTAAAAAAAGCCCTCCCAAAACTCCACCTGCCTCCGTTTGGCCAAAACTTTCCTGGCGAAAAGGATCATACCTTTCGCCTCACGCTCTCGAACGAATTGAATTACTAGTAATTTTTCCTTGCCCGTGCCCGTATACGCATCAGGCTTTGAAATGCAATTCATCATATTGATATTTTTTTAGCTGCAAAAAATACTAATTTTTGGGCCGTAGGTCCAACTCATTATTAGCCCACAGAGTAGCGCCGTAGGTGCAAGCTGTGGGAAAACGATATAATTAATAAATGGAGCCACTTTAGTGGCGATTCAATCATAAGACTAAAGTCGCCACTAAAGTGGCTCACAATGTTTTTTTCATTGGGTTCCCATAGTTTGCCACTTCGTGGCTACACTAATGGGCTAATAATAAGGTGTACCTACGGCACACAAATTACTAGTAATTTTTCCTTGCCCTTGCCCGTGCCCTTGCCCTTGCCCGATTTTGTATTTTTCCTTTTCCCTTTCCTTTTTCAAATACAAATACAAAATCGGGCAGGGGCAAGGGCAAGGGATTTGGGCGTTACGGTTATTGTTGTTATTTTTTGGGGGATGGCAGTATGCTGGTGGCATAATTTGGAGTTTGTCATGCGCGCTTTGTTTATGGGTTTGCTGCTTGGTATTTCGTCGTTACTTCAGGCCGAAGAAGAAGAAATTTTTGTTCAGCTATCAAGCGAAATTGAGATGATCCCGGTTTTTGTAAATTCTGTTGACGGAACAGACTCTACACTGCCTGCAAATTATCCAGACAGTATCCGAAACGTGTTTGTATTTGATATAAACCATAATGGGATGACGCGTGCGCTGTCTCCAAAAGAAGTGCAAGGCTTTTCATCTCTTGCCAATCAAAATCCCTATAACTCTGATGTTGACTTTACCAAATTAAAATCTGACGGCATCCTCTACCTGATTAAACTCAAAATTAAGGGCAATGAACTTGCTGCAAAAATTATTAGCGTAAACGCACAGACAGCAAACACCATCGACCATATCTTTTTAACCGGTGATATCAATAAAGATCGTGTTAAAATTCACCAGCTTTCAGATTCTATCCACAAACTCCTCTTCAATAAGCCAGGTATTGCCTCAAGCCGCATCCTCTACTGTGTAAAGAAAAAGATAGACAGACCCAAGCAAGAACCAAAATGGGTGTCAGAAGTGTTTGTAAGCGACTATGACGGCCATAATGCCCGCCAAGTGACTAACGAAAACTCACTTTGTGCCAATCCCCAGTTTATCCCAAATACTTCAAGTTTTATGTATGTGTCATACAAAATTGGCCAGCCAAAAATTTATACAAGTTCACTTAATGACCCACGAGTCATGCGTGCAAGCCCGCTTAAAGCAAACCAGGTTACTCCTAGCATAAGCCCTGATGGCAAAATGATCGCCTTTTCATCTGACGTAACAGGCAGAGCTGATATTTTTATACAGCCTCTTACAAAGGCCTCAGAGCAAGAGCCAAAACCGAGACAAATTTTTACTGCAAAGGCCACAGCCAATGCCTCGCCCACATTTTCTCCCGATGGTAAAAAAATTGCCTTTGTTTCAAATAAAGATGGTTCCCCTAAAGTATACATCATGAAAATTCCGGCTGATGGCACTAAATTAAAAGACATCCATCTAGAACTTATTTCAAGACGCTGCCGCGAAAATAGTGCTCCATGCTGGTCTCCTGATGGCAAAAAAATTGCCTACTGCTCTCGCAACACCAACACACCAGAGAGACAAATTTGGGTATATGATCTTGAAACCAAAACAGAAAGACAGCTGACAGAAGGTAAAGCCGACAAAGAAAATCCTACATGGGCATCAAACAGTTTACACCTTCTTTTTAACGCAAAAGATTCTCAAGGAACAGATATTTATCTTATTAATCTTAACCAACCCGAGGCAGTAAAAATTACGGGTGGCCCGGGCGCCAAACACTTCCCTTCATGGGAAACAAAAACGCTACACCCTTAATAGCAAGTATGCTAGACTGACTCGCGATTTTAATTTGCAACCATTCTGAGGCAGGTATGAAAAGGCTTTTCGTTCGTATGTTGCTGCTAGTAGCAGCTCTAAGTTTTACTGTAAGTTGTTCACGATCAAGCGATGATGTATGGAATGATACACAATCGGCCGGTAGGCATGTAGCCCGCGGCGTAAAGACAGCATTTGGCTATCATGGTGAATCTCGTGAAGTAAATTCACCTGATGATTTTGATTCTGCCTCTATGCAAAATCACCCATCTGAATTTATCGGTTTTGAAGAAGAAACCATGCGTGTAGGCGGCCCTGACAATATCCAGCAAGCCCATGAAACTCCTGGAGAATCTGGCTCATCTATCCCGGGTATTGAATCATTTAGCGATCCGGCACTAGATCCTGAGCTTGCAGAAATCTTTAAGCACATCCGCTTTGACTACAACTCAAGCCTTGTAAAAGGCTCTGACAACATGGCCACCATCTCACAAATTTCTGAATGGATGAAAAACCATCCAAACGTCTATGTGTTTGTAGAAGGCCACTGTGATAGTCGCGGTCCTGCAGCCTATAACTTTGCTCTTGGCGCTAATCGATCAAACGCCATTCGCAATATGATGATTAAAGAAGGCGTAGTCTATGACCGCATCTTTACTGTATCATACGGCAAAGAGCGCCCAATCGTAGAAGGCGATGGCGAAGAAATTTGGAGTGTAAACCGCCGTGGTCAATTCAAAATATATGAGAAAAACTAAGTAGAAAAGTAATGCGTTTCCAACTCGTTATCTCACAGCTCTTATTAGCAGGCAGCCTCTTTGCAGAGGTGCCTGCTTCATCCCAGCAAACTGTACAGCGTACGTTGCAAAACTTGCAGTATGGTCTTAACAATCAAGACCAAGAGCTTACTCTTCTTAAACAAAAAATCCACAATCAAGAATCTACTCTTGATTCTATGCATAGAGAAGTTTCTGACCTTATTAAAGCTGCCAAAGAATCCCAAAAGTCTACTGGCGCCGAAGTAAGCACAAAATTAAAGAGCATGGAAAAAAACATCGACAAGCTAGTAACTGACCTCAAACAGTTTAAAAAACACGCTAACGACACTTCTACAAGCATTACAGAACTACAAAAGAAAATCGCTGAACAGCAAGAAATAAGCTCGCTTCAGGCCCAGCAAATTAAAGATTTAGAAACGGCTCTTCGCCATATTGCAAGCGCCCTTCAGACCAAAGTCGCACCCGAAAAAGCAGTTGCCGGACAGTACCGCGTAAAACCAGGCGACACGCTAGAAAAAATTGCCAAAGAACATGGCACAACTATTGATGCTATCAGACGAGAAAATAATCTCACTAAAGATATGATCCATCCAGGGCAAAAACTCAATATCCCCTAAGAGCTCTTTCTATGACCAAAATTGGACTTTTTGATTCAGGCGTTGGTGGATTAACCGTTCTTAAAGAACTTTTGGCATTGATGCCCAATGAATCATATGTCTATTTTGCCGACACTGCTCGCTTTCCTTATGGTGGCAAAAGCCAAGAAACTATCACGCGCTACTCTATTGAAAATAGCCAGTTCCTTATAGAAAAAGGCGTAGATCTCATAGCTGTTGCCTGCCACACAGCTACTTCTTTATCGCTACCTACTCTACAAAGTGCTTTTGATATACCCGTGCTTGGTGTTGTAGAGCCTGCTGTTATAAAGATGATCACCTCAACTAAAAACAAACGCCTTGGGGTTATTGGTACACGCGCAACTATTGCCTCTGGCATGTATCAAAAAACGCTTTTGCAGCATATGCCAGATGCCACAATTACAGCCTGTGCCTGCCCATTATTTGTATCTTTGATTGAAGAGCAAATTACAAGCCAAGAGATACTTAAACTTGTAGTACGCGAAACCCTCGCTCCTTTAAAAGATAAAGGCATAGACACTCTTCTCTTAGGTTGCACACACTATCCCCTCCTAGCTGATGTAATAGCCCAAGAAATGGGGCCTGATGTGCTGCTTGTAAACCCTGCTAAAACGTTTACAGATAATCTAGCCAAACTCAACCTTAAAAAAAGTTCACCTTGCGACATATCATTTTATGTATCTGATGACCCAGAACGCTTTAGATCTATTGGCGAGGCGTTTTTAGGAATTCCTATGCATAACGTGCAGCACGTGAGCTTTTCATGAAATCCTTATACGCTGCTGAAGCCGTAGCCAAAGGCCATCCGGATAAAGCATGCGACCAGGTATCAGATGCCCTTCTTGATGCCTATTTATACCAAGACTCTCAAGCAAGAGTTGACATCACATGCGTGCTGAGCCACGATACCCTTTTTTTAGCTGGAGAAATTACAAGTTCTGCAACTGTAGATGTTGTGAATGTCGCCAAAAAGGTGTTAAGAGATATTGGCTATACCAATAAAGAAAAAGGCTTTGATGTTGCCACATGTAAAACCCATGTAGAACTATGCCAGCAATCAAGTGATATCGCCCAAGCAGTACAGCATGGAGCCGGTGATCAAGGTATTATGATTGGCTATGCCACTGATGAAACAGATGAGTATATGCCCATAGCATCAGTACTTACTCATAAGCTTGTAGAGTCACTAGAAGAATTGTCACACTTTGGTCCCGATGGAAAAACCGCTATCGGAGTAGTCTATGAAAATAATGCCCCAAGCTACATAAGCTACATTATTTTATCTTATCAACACGCATCTTCTATGCCGTTAGAAGAGGTAAAAAGCACACTACAAACGCACATTGTACAAACGCTGCCTCCCAAGCTGATCTCAAGTGACACAAAGATTTTCACCAACCCTGGCGGTAGATTTGTTCTTGGCGGCCCAAGCGCAGATACCGGCCTTACAGGTAGAAAATTGATGGTAGATACTTATGGGTCAGCTGCAAGTCATGGAGGAGGCGCTTTTTCAGGTAAAGACCCAACCAAAGTAGATCGATCTGGCGCCTATATGGCTCGCTACGTTGCCAAAAATATCGTAGCGGCAGGCATTGCAAAACGATGCGAAGTATCACTTCATTTTGCTATTGGAACACCCAACCCTGTAGCTCTTGGCATCAACACGTTTGGCACATCCAAATACGACAACGCGTTACTAGAAAAAGCCATTTTACAAGTCTTTGATTTGTCCGTAGCGGGTATCATTTCCACCCTAAACCTCCAGAGTCCAATCTACCAAAAAACAGCCTCCCACGGCCATTTCGGCCACAATTCCTTCTCCTGGGAACAAGTAAATAAAGTCCACCCTCTCCTCCAATCACTCGCCCGCATTTAAAGACTCCAGAAAAAATGGACAAATGTATGTGCCGGAGGCACATGCATGCTCAACAATAGCCCCGACGGGCTCTTTACCCACATCTTTTTGCATTTGTTTTGTTTGGACTTGCATAAGCTGCGTTTTTGGCGTAAGTCGATTTATCGGCCGGCGTAATTAGGCTTTAAAGCATAGTACGACGGTCGCTAAAGCAACCTCACCAAAAACTCGCTAAAGCGAGTCACTCCAGACAGCTGCGCTATTTAAATGTAATTCCATATACGGGCCATTTTTTCACAAGCTCTATGGGCTATTGCTGACATGTGCCTCCGGCACACAAATTAGTTCATTTTTCCCGAGACTGGAAAGTCTCGCTAAAGAAAATAAAAATTAGCTTGAGTAATATTGAATAATTCTATTTGCTTGTGATCAGCAGTACTTATTTTTAATTCCTAGACTACAGGAGAAATGCTCATGAGAACCTTTCTGTTACCAAACATACTAGCCCTTGTACTTGCCTCACAGCTATTATCAGCTGATATGGTAACGCCGACAAGAAATATACCAGCTAAACAAAGACCTGCTGTAAAAGCTCCAAACAAAACAACTCCTCCAACTCAAAGCTCAAAAACGCCCGTCAAAACAAAATGGGTGCAGCCAAAAGTAGAGCCTGTAAAAGCCCCACTAACAAAAAAACTTCTAGCTGCTGGCCCAGATCTTGAGGCATATAAGTTTTCATCACATTCTTCAAGCAGCAAAAAAGGTCCGCGTGGTCCCGAGGGTGCTACAGGCCCGAAAGGTCCTACTGGTCCTACTGGCCCATCGGGCGCAAGTGGTGCACCAGGTACTAGAGGTGCTACAGGCCCAACAGGCCCAACAGGCCCTACTGGCCCGCAAGGCATTCCAGGATCTGCAACATCAACTGGAGCTACAGGTCCAGTGGGGCCTTCCGGCCCAACCGGTCCTACTGGCCCCGCAGGTTCAGCCTCAGCTACAGGTGCTACTGGCCCAACAGGTCCTACAGGCCCAACAGGTGCTGGTATTCAAGGGGTAACAGGAGCAACTGGCCCGACAGGTCCAACAGGCCCAACAGGTCCTACTGGCCCTACTGGCCAAACTGGCCCGCAAGGTATTCAAGGTCTAGCAGGACCTGGATTTTCTGTGCAATTTGCAGGTAACCCTACACTATTCACAAGCTCCCAATTCCCCAGCCCGGTAAATGGATTTTTATCAGACAACTATAATGAGCAAAACTTAGTATCGGATTACATATTTGTAGGATATGGAGCACCTGTAGCCTCAACTCTAGTAAATGGGTCTGTCAATATTTCTAACATCGAATCATGTGGACTTGATCCCAGCATACTGGTTGGAATTATATCAATTGAACTTTATAAAAATGGCGTTGCAACAGGTATCGGTGTAGGGCCTGGTTTAAGTACTAACGTAGCAACACCGGGAGTTGTTAGTCCTGCTAATGTTGTATACTTATTTAGCGGCAATCTTGCCTTTGCAGCCGGAGACCTTATTAATATACACGTGAAAATAGATCAAAACGAGGCTAACTCATGCGTTTCAACTCCGGGCATATCAACTAGCATTCGACCATTTATAGATGTTGCTCTTTCATTTAGATAAGCATTACTCAAAAGCCCTTCAAAAGTGTTTTGAAGGGCTAACAAAAATTACTTAATTTTAAAAAAAATTACTTGGAGAAATTATATGACACTTACTCTTCCTAAACGGATATTAGCTCTGTTACTATCATCACAGCTAGTATTTGTAGGCGCACAAGGCACGTGCCAAACAGACTCTTGCTCACAAGCACGCAATAGCGAAAGCTCTACCGGCATTAATACTTCATTTATTTTTCAAACAAATAGCCCGGTGCGTCAAGATCCAACTCTGCCGGTTCAGTTTACAGACCTCTTTGCTAGTAACAACGAACCCGGCATTCAGCTAAATAATGATGGCACATTTACATGCCTTCCTGGAGCTGAAGGTACATATGCTGTAACGTACCATATACTATCTTTTTCAACAGGCCGAGTCTATTTGCAAAACGATACAACAAGCACACCTATTAGCAGCAGCTGTATTGTGTTTGATTCTGCACATACCGGATTTTTACGTCAGACGGCTATTGTACAACTTGCTGCTAACGAAATACTTTCTGTTAGATGCACCTGCCCAACAATTGGATTTGATCCAAACGTACCTGTTGCAATACAAATAGGCGGCCGTATCAGTTTTGAGCAACTCTCATCATCAGTAGTACCATCCGTCAAAGCCGCGGTAGTTGAAGCTCCGGCAGTACAAGAAATTGATGTTGTTGATGCAATAAATGATCTCATCACCAATCAAGTTATGCCTAAATAATTGATGTAATTTATATTTTATTCCCCAAGAAATTTGTCTTGGGGAATTTTATGTTTTTTTGACGTTTTAGTTTTTGCAATAATGGTGTAGTATTCTGTAGTATCCTTGCTATAAAATGTAAGTAACACCAATGTCCAACCAAAGAGATAAAAAAGCCCTGTTTGCCGGTGCCGAGACTGTATCCTTTGCTGATGTAGAAGAAAAAACACAAGACCCTATCAGTCTTGTTTCTGAAGCACTCACAGAAGAAGAGTCTGTAGGAGCCTCTTTCTTATTTCGCCTCCCTCTTCTTAAGTGGAAAACCTTTTTACTCTTCTTGGGTATCTCTTTAGGTTTGCTCTTTCATTGGTTTTCAACGTCCGAACTTTTTGGCGTGCCAGTTGATGTTGCAGCCACAAGAACCGAGTTTTTTAAGGCCAAAGAAAGCTACTTCCAAAACAGCACATACTGGGATGCAAAACAGAAGCATTTTACAGAAAAATTATCTGACCAATTAAGCCTCAGAAATGACATTGAAGCCCTAAAGCAGATCCAAGAAATTCCGGGCGAAATTTTCATTTCGTTCATGCTCAAAAAACTGCATCTTGGCTTTGACCGCCTAGAAAAAACGGCTATTTTTTCACGCGATGATACATCTAACTGCTCGCTCATCATTTCTAAGCCAGAAACAAGCATATGGCCCTTTAGCATTATGCTGGCATTAGAGGTTGAAGTAAAAGTGCATGCTGAGCGTTTTTCACTTACTGTTACTCGTTTAAGACGCGGCACACAAGATATTGCCCTTAGCCTTGCCTGGACCTATTTTGGCCCAGAACTAGAAAGCATCAGGCAGCTTGAGGCTACCTCAAAACAGTCCTTTATTCTTCTTTCAACAAGTGAAAATCTTCAATGAATACCGAAGAACCTGTATTTGAAGATGAAAAGCTAAAGACTTCTAAAGCCATCCAAAAAAAGCTCTCATCAGTATCTAAAGCCATACAAAATGCACAGGAGCAGTACCAAAAAAGTAAAGACTATGCCAAAGCCTTGCATACAGCAGAACTTGTAAAAGCCCATTTTGGAAAACTCAAGCGCGGCATGGAAC
Source organism: Chlamydiales bacterium (assembly GCA_021372185.1). GTDB lineage: Bacteria > Chlamydiota > Chlamydiia > Chlamydiales > FEN-1388 > SZAS-7. The sequence goes on from JAJFUY010000311.1 coordinate 10,159, forward strand.
AGATTACAGTTACTGACTGGCTATCAGAAAATAAAGAGGTAACAATCCCTCTTAACCCCCTACATACCCCTCAAGAGACCTTAGAAGAACTTTTTGTAAAAAGCCAAAAACTAAAAAAGGCCATAGTTCCTCTAGAAAC
>JAJFUY010000319.1 GCA_021372185.1 Chlamydiales bacterium
TGTGAGTCATTTGGATTATTTTGCTTTAAATCCATCCACACTACATCTACAGAGTCATTTTGAAAGAGGCGCATGTTTTTGGTCTGCTGCATCATCTTCACGGTATTGTCTTTTCCGCTAATAGACCTAAAGGTGTCATCACGAGTTTTATTGGCAGCAAAAGCCTGCACCCAGTCAGCCTTAATGTAAATGGCGCTTAACAGTACCATTTTTGTTGCAGCTGAGACATCAGATGGGCTTAAAAGGTTTGTGATTCGGCCTTTAGTCATATTGCTTGCCCAAGCATTAATACTCTCGCAGGCATCTTGTGGACGTTTAGAAAAATTTACTTCAAAGGCTTGGGCACCTAGCTTATCTTTTACAGTTTCTAGGTAGTAATCTGTGGGCAAAAAGCCTGTGTCTAATGCAATAGCGCGGGCATTAGTAGCAGAACGCCCAAGTGATGTCTCACATTTTTTGATCTCTTCAATAAAAGCCCTGTCGGCCATCATTGGTAAGCGCAAACACTCAGACATTTCTGATTTTGTGGTTTTATCGTCGCCAAAATAGGCAAGGTCTAAAGCGCTGGCAATGTTATAGGGGGAAATAGTGATGTTGTCAGTAGGAGTGCCAAGAGCTTTAAGAAGGGCAAAGTTAAAGGAATTTCGAGAGGCAACATAGGCATTTTCTTGGTCTGCAGCAAAGCATGAGCCTATTAACAAAAGAGAGCTAAAAAAGATCTGCCCAAGTTTTCTCATGTGATTTTCCTTATTTTATTACATAAAACATTATAAAAATTGTCAGCGCATTGAACGTGGCATGCATAGCTATCGATGTCCATAGCGAGCGCTCGCGCACATAAAATAAGCCTATAAAGTATGAGTAGATAAAAAGTCCAACCATCAATTCAATATTTGTAGCGCCTTGCAGAGCCGAATAATGAAAGAGTGCAAACAGTATAGAGGTTATTATTATAGCAAATCTAGCACCAAAATAGTTCATAAAATAATTTTGGAGAAGGCCGCGAAAGAGGTATTCTTCTATTAAAGGAATAAGTGTAACAATAGCTACAGCAAAGCTCCAAAAGAGCCATGGGTAGTTTTGAATATTTTTAAGTTGTGACAGAGCCACTTGCTCATGTACCGGCAAGACACCAAAACATTCTACTATCATATGAATGCCCTGAACAATCGTCATGACAACAGGATAGGCAATCAGACAATAGAGCACTCCCTTTAAAAAAGGTACAATTGAGCGCATACCCCAAATGCGGTCTCGTACTGCTTTGGGAAGGATAAAGTTAAAACCCATCAGCAATAAAAAGGCACAAAATAGGGCCGCAAGCTGTGAGAAACTATCACTTTCGCGCTGCGAAAACGATGAATGACCATGCGTATCTGTGTAGTGAATAAGCTTTGTTACCCATGCTGGTACAAAAGCGCAAGCTGACACAAACAGCAAAAACCCAATAAGAGGGGTCATGAGGGCTATTTTGTCAGATTCTAGTGTCTCTTGAGCCGGCAGCTCATAGAGCCGCCACTTCCAGATAGCTACAGACATAGAAACAGCAATTAACGCTAATACTACAAAGTATACTAATGAGTCGCTCATTTCTTCACGCACACTGTTTCTTCGATCTTCTTGGCTAATTCAAAGGCAAGCCTTGAGCGGATCATCTCTAATGCTGTAGGGTCACCCGCTTCTGCTCTATCTAAAGTAGATTGAGATACCATGTGGTTGCTCTTAATAAGTTCCATACGGGCAATTTTTGGCTCTTGGCCTTTCATGTTTACAATCTCTAATCTCATGCTGAGCATGAGCACTTTGGCTGTATTGTGGTCAATGTCTGCTACATAAATTGGCTTGATAGTTCCGCGTACGTAAGGCACTACGTTACATTCTACCGTTTCCATAAGCACTACAAAGTCTGTACCCTTAAAGCGAGAAAACACTTTTAGGTCACTTGAATTGCTTAAGTCCTTTACAGTCATGCTGCCAAGCTCTTTCATCATCTGAGATACTGGCGGGCTAAAGGTTTTACCTGTTCTTTTGAGGCGGTTTCTCACAGCTTTAGAAAGCTCTACCGGAAAGTTACTTACAAGTGGATTTGTAGTCTCATTATACACCGGCAGCATAGTGAAAGAGGGTTTTTTGGTGCCATTGTCATAGTACGGGAAAAAATCAGCATAGCGCGGGGCGCAAGCTGTAGCTACAAGTGCTATAATTGCCACAAAAACTGTAGAGAGAATCGAGCGTTTCATGAGGAACTCCAATAACTGTATAATTGGAGAAACAATAGCAAAAAATCCCCTTTATTATAAGCAGGAAATCGTCAATTGCGGCAAAAAAAATGCCGGAGATGATTTATGACATGCTCATTGTTCTTAAGGCTGCTATCTTCCGATCCTGACCTGGTTCAAACCGAAACATTTCACAAGTTCCCCGGCAAAAAATAGTATGTCATAGAGACAGATTAATTGCAATCCCGCACTCACCACAACCTCATTAAGGCTATAGAAAATAATTTTTGTATTAGAGTCCGCAGGACGACTGAGCGAAGCCCACCGTGACCGAAGGGAACGGTGGGAATAGAGTATACCAAAAAAATGGAGCCCGGCTGAGGGCGATTCAATCGCGTGATTCAGTCGCCCTCAGCCGGGCTCCAGGGAATTGGATACATATTCCCACCGTTCCTTCGGTCACAGTGGGCTTCGCTCAGTCGTCCTGCGGACTCCAGGACACCTACTTTTTGATATTAGTGACTTGTCACCCTATGACTCCAGCAAACTCCGCTATCTCGCTTGGACCACAATCCTAAAGGCTCTTTAAAAACTGCTGAAGTTTTGCTAGGTGATTTTCTTTTCGCGCCCATTCAGTTATATTATTAGTATCAATTACGTGGTTTTTAGCTACAAGACGCGCCTGTTCCAGCGATTGAGCATCTCCCCAATAAAAAAAAGAAGCAAGACGATCTTTGACACAATCTGTAGGCGTTAAAAGTTGCAAAACTCCGGATGGTGTTGTTAATGTTTCAAATTGACGAATCGATTCATTGCCAATAGCGATAGGGGGATTTACAAAATCAATAAGGTATGGGCATGTGTCATGTTTAAAACAACGTCCTATTCGCTTAAATCCTAGAGCTAGCAAAGGTTTCTCTACTCTTTTCAAGTCCTCGTATGTTACAAAATCAAGGTCGTAGGATTGATAACGATTTTCGCTGTATATTGATACACATGCCCCACCCACCAATACTGCTTCGATGCCTCTTTTTTTCAAAGTTTCGTAGATAAGAAAAGCAAGCGATTTAAGATCAATCTTGGAAAAATCCATCATAAAGGCTTTCCAGTTTTACGGGGTCGTTTTCGTTTCGTTGATTGGTAGTAGGTTTCTTGTATTGTTGTAGGCAGAAAGTCGTAGGCTTTTTGTGCAAGATTTTGGATCTCCTCAAGGAAAGGGTAGCGAGGATTCCAGATGAAAACGCGCGTCCGACCCTCTAAAAAGCTTGCCAGTAAACCACCTGATTCTAATTTTTTTAGGGTCTTTTGGATTGGATCAAGAGCTGTTCCTAAAGTCCGGCTAAGCTCAGAAGCATTTGCCTTAGAGTGGAGTTTGAGATAGATTATTATTTTTTCAACGTTCTTGTTTGCAAAAAGGTATTCAAGCATAAGTCACCTATTTAATATGTTATATAACCTATCATATAGGTAGATGTCGAGCAATTTTTAATAGTGAGCCTATTTTGCCATCCTTCATATCCTGCCGCCGTAGGCGATCCTGCTTATCTTGTTATTTTTCTAAGTGGATCTATCGAGTGGTGATGAATACTTGGCCGTCGTCGTCGACGAGGACTGAGTTTTCTGCTTGGGCAACGCGTGATCCTTTTGCTTCTACTAAGGGCCCATAGCCGCAGATGGCGCCAAGTCTTTCTAGCTGCTTTAAGCCGCTTTTGGCATTTTGTACCTCCATCATGTCGTGGAGAGAAAAGGGTAGACCCTGAAAGTCTTTAATTTTTGCAATTAGCTCACGCTCGAGATCACTCGATAGGGGCTTTCTTTTTAAAAAAGAAAAGATAGTAGCCTCCCCTTCTTCTACAATTTGGCCTCTGCCGTTTGTGGCAAAGGGCTCTATTGCAAAAGTCATGCCCGGACGAATCACATTTTTTGATTGATCATCACAGTTTGGGATTGAGGGAGATGTATGAATTTGATAGTGCCCCAGACCATGTCCACAAAGGTTACGAACTGGCTTAAAGCCAAATGAACAGATTGTTTTGTCAATAATCTTACCAATTTCTCGTATAGGCAGGCCCACTTTGATGATGCCTTCCGCGGCTAAAAGTGCACTTTCGGCGGCTTCAACGAGCTTTTCAAATTTCCCTGATAAATCCACTGTCACCGCGCAGTCGCCAATAGCGCCATTGTACGAGACACCAATATCAAGCTTTACCACCTGATCTAAAAAGATAATATCTTGTTCTGGCTGCGGTAAAAAGTGCGCGGCTATGTCATCTAACGCAATTTGGGGCGGGAAAGCAGGTTTGGCACCCACTTCGGCTATCTTTTGCTTAATTTTGATGATCACCTCGTTATACGAGGCGCCCTTTACAATGAGTGACTTGCCATAGGCTCGCACAATGCCGGCAAGGTTGCCTGCTTGTATAAAATCTTGTTTATATTGCTTGTTCATAAGTGATGGTATAGTATGTTTGGTCAAGATTATAGATGAGTTTGACCTTTGATGCGACAATTTACTGCTACTGTTTTTATTTTACATGAAGCTCGTGCCCTGTTACTTTTTCACAAAAAACATCAAACCTGGATGCCTCCTGGCGGCCATATTGAGCCTAATGAAACACCTGCGGAAGCCGCTCGCCGTGAAGTATTAGAAGAAACAGGTTTAGAGATTATGTTTGTTGGCCAAGAAAATATCTGGTTTGACGAGCTCCCTCCTATTACCCATAGCATTGAACGACCACACCACATGCTACTTGAATATATACCGGCAGTTGGGGTAGAACCAGCTCATGAACATATTGATTTTTGCTATGTCGCACGGCCAACATCATCTTTACAACCATGTGAAAGACAAGAAATTCGCTGGTTTACATTGGAACAGATTGAGAGTTTACCGCCAGCAAGCATATTCCCTGACGTACAAAAAACCCTTATACACCTGTTAGCACATGAAAAAAGCCATTTTTGTAGCGGCCACAGGCCAGCATGTAGGTAAAACCACTCTTTGTCTTGGGATTCTCTCGGGGCTTAAAAAACGCTATAACTCTGTTGGCTTTTTAAAGCCTGTTGGCCAAGAAATTGTCAGGTGCGATGATGGCTCAGAAGTAGATAAAGACGCGGTTTTATTTAAAGACCACTTTGGCCTCTCCTCTTCTTACACAACCCTTAGCCCCATACACTGCCCTGCTGGCTTTACGCGTGATTTTTTAGATAATAAAATTGACCAGCAAAGCATGCTGGACCAGATTACCACCTCTTGGAATAATCTAAAAAACTTACATGATTTTATGTTAATAGAGGGCACCGGACACGTAGGTGTGGGCTCATTATTTAACTTAAATAATGCGCGTGTTGCCAAGTTATTAGATGTTGAAGTTGTCATCATAGCAACAGGCGGTATAGGGTCTGCTTTTGACGAACTTTCACTAAATATTGAAATGTGCCGCAGCCACAACGTACCTATCAAAGGCGTAATCTTAAATAAAGTGCTTAATGACAAGCGAGATATGATTTTAGAGTACTTTCCAAAGGCTTTAGCACGCTGGAATGTACCCCTCATAGGCTGCATCCCCTTCACACCCCTTTTATCACGCCCCAGCATGCGCGATTTTGCAAACCTCTTTAAAAGCCCTTTTCTATGCGGCCAGGAACATGCTTTTCGCCATTTCCAAGAAATTCGCTTAGTGGCAGGATCACTAGAGTCTCACGTAGAAGAAACAAAACCCAATCAGCTCATCATAACACCCGCCTGCCGAGAAGATGTCATCATCTCAACCATCGGTAAACACCTCAGAGAAAAACAGGCCAAACGCGACTGGGAAACAGGCATCATCTTAACAGGCCAAACACCGCCTCGCGATGAGCTTAAAAAACGCATGCAAAACCTAGACTTACCCATCATCTACGCCAACGCCTGCAGCTTTGACGTCATGAAAAAAGTAAGCACCTTCAACGCCAAAATTTTGCGCGAAGACACCGCCAAAGTCCAAGAAGCCATCAACATCGTCGAAAAAAACATCAACTTCGATGTTTTCTAAAAAAAACCCGATTGTGAAAAAATGGATAAGTGTGCCGTAGGCACACCGTATTATTAGCCCTCAAGTGATAGCCCAGACGGGCTTTTCGACTTTAAAAATATACTAATTTATGGGCCGTAGGTCCACGATTATTATTAGCCCACAATGTAGCCCCGACGGGGCAAATTGTGGGACCGTTGTAATTAATTATAGAGCCACGGATGTGGCGACTCATTATTTCAGTCGCCACATCCGTGGCTCCGATGTTTTTTCCATCCCGTTCCCACGGTTTGACCCTACTGAGTCCACACCATGGGCTAATAATAAATTTGCACCTCCGGCGCAAAAAACACGAAACCATTTGGGAAGAAACACTAATTCAGAGCCATTTTTTACAGCGTGTTCAAGCTTTCAAGCCTCAATATCTAATAGCGTTTGTTTGCGGTCGAGGCCGCCGGCAAAGCCTTGGAGCTTGCCTGTGGTGGCTATTACTCTGTGGCAGGGAATGATGATAGAAATGGGGTTGCGGCCGATGGCGGCGCCTACTGCTCTTACCGCTTTTGGACGGCCTATTTTTTCTGCTATGTCTTTGTAGGTCCAGGTTTTACCGTAGGGAATCTCTTTTAGGGCGCGCCATACATCTTCTTGAAAAGGCGTACCTGTAACA
>JAJFUY010000279.1 GCA_021372185.1 Chlamydiales bacterium
CGACGAGCTACTCTGCTACGAATACATAAGCTCAGTAACACGCGAACCACCAAAAACCACAACGTCCGGCTCAAAACAAGCCGTAAACACAAACAGCGGCCACTACGCCGCCTACGTCCACTACGACGCTGCCGGAAAAGACGCCTACATGCAATACAACTACAGCTCCACCATGCTGCACACAGACACAGCCGGCCAAATCTCAGAAACCATCAAACAAGACGCGCGCCTGCACATCTACGAATGCCGCGGCCCCGTCCTAAAATCCTCTCTAAAAAAAGCCTAGCAAATACATCGACCAAACTCGAGCAGCGAAAAAAGAACAAATTTGTGCGCCGCAGGTGCACGCTAATTATTAGCCCACAGTGTAGCGCCGCAGGGTGCAAACTGTGGGAACCATGTAATCAATATTTTGAGCCACGAATGTGGCGGCTTAAGGAAAAGAGGTTATTTAGATTTAAATAAATCTGAATGTGAGCCCGTGCGTTCAAAAATTATTTCGGTTTTACTTTTATAATAAACCAAAAGCCAATCGGGTTCTATGTGGCATTCCCACCGGCCTTTATAGTTCCCTTTGAGTTTGTGATTGCGATGTTTTGCATCTAAAGCCTCTTGGTTGCAGAGCTTTTTGATTATTTCCCCCAACTTAGACATATCCTTACACGCTTTCGCATAAGTTCAACTTCACCAGTAAATTTTGTCGTCGTGGAAGGATGTAGAGGCTTTTGCATTATATGAGACCAAGCTTTTCAATGAGATCATCTGCATTTTTGTATGTAACAAGCTTTTTCTTTTTGTCTGTATCTTCAAAAACTTTCACAGTTTCTTCATTTGGTACATTGCCGCTTAGCAAATTTTCCCTAAGGCAAGATAAAATGAGCTCCTTCAAGGATACACCTGTTAATGCCGCAAGCGCCTTTAGCTTCTTATGGTCAATAACGGGAAGCTCAAAAGTTAATCTAGTCTGTGCCTGATGATGCGTAGACATGTCTACCCCCTTTTTCTTCATATTAGCATATTTATGCATTTTAACAAAAGCATAAAAACATATTTATGATGGCGATGAACACGCCCTGTGTAGTCATTGTTTTCAATTTTATTTAATTTCTAAATCCATTACTCTATCTATTCCAACTCACCTTAATGGCAATTATGAATAGAACCACATTTTATTTCATGCGACATGCAGAAACTGACCACAATGTCTATCGCATATATAATGACGCAGAAGATATCGACTTAAACGAAACCGGAAAACACCAGGCAAAAAAAGCACAAAGCCTTTTACAGCCACTACCCTTACTTACTGTATGCACAAGCCCATTACTAAGAGCACGAAGAACCACAGAAATTGCACTCGAAAATAAAATGGTTACAAGGATCATCGAAAATGGATTTAGAGAATGTCCAGGTATGCTCTGGAAGCTATTTTTAGCATCTGAAACACGCGAACTATCCGAAGATGAATGGACAGAAGTACACACATTCATCCAAGAGACAAAAAGTGCCCTTATCAAAGCACTAGAATTACCAGGACCTGTACTGATTATAGCCCACGGTGGCACCTATTGGGCCATTACCCATTTATTAAAAATAAATGATAACCGAAAAATCGCTAATTGCGCACCTGTGCGCCTAAGCCCGCACGGATCAAACGATTGGAAATCGGAGCCACTATCTCATGTCTAAATTTTTTACTGAAAAACCCGAATTTTTTACGTCTACTATTGAAGTAAGCACAGTATTCATGGAGTGCGAACAATCACTTTTATTGCTAAAACGCACCTCTAGTTCCACCTGGGGAATCCCCGGCGGCAAGCTAGAAAAAAATGAAACGCCAACTGCGGCATTAATTCGTGAAATTTGGGAAGAACTACAACTTGTAGCTCCCGAGGAAAACCTAACCTTTAAACGATCCCTGTATGTATCAAACCCAAAAGTAGACTACCAACTTCACCTCTACCATTGGCATCTAAAAGAAAAGCCTTCAATCATACTCAATCCAGCAGAACACACCGACTACCTCTGGCAACCTATCGCTGAATTTGACACAGTACATTTACTTGAAGGCCAACTAGAAGCCTTTACCTATGTGTACCCTTTCATTTAAACATGTATGTTATTAATCATGTCATTTACATCCGCTTGCGCCCGTTCAAGTTGTTCCAGATCATAAAGATCTATGTCCTCAACCTGTGCTCTTTCAAACATCTCTTGAGGATGCTCTGCAGGTTGAGGCATGAAACCTCGTGGTCTCCACAGCCCTTGGGCAGCCATCCGTCCATTGATACCTGCTACGACCCTGTTAGCAGCTATGATCCCGTCCACGTTTACGCCCCTCAATACTTGCTGGGCATTAAATAGTTCCTCAAACCCTCTCATAACTCTTCCAACGTTCTCAATAAATCCAGGAAGATTCACTTTTACATGAGGCATCACCGCCGTAATCAGGTCTTTGTCCTTTTGAGAAGATCCAGCAATTTCAAATGCTGCATTACGAAATGGCGAAGTAGTACAATGATCTAAAAACAATGCAAGATAGTGTTGATGAGATACAAGCTTTTGTATTGTCCACTGAAGCTTAGGAAGATGTCCCGTGAGTATTTTAGGACGAGATAGATAAAGCAATCGGCAAGTGCGCGTAAAGGTAATTGCCGTTGGCACATCAGGACACATACGACCAATATGCTCAAGTATCTCTAAAGGCAAGGTCTTATTATCTTGCTCATCCGGAGGTCCCTTTAACGGCTGCTGAAACTCTAATGGTGCAGTATTAGAACCCACAGGAATTAGCTGCATAGTACACCCTTAATTATAATAGAAATAATTTTACCGCATTACACACTAAAATGCAATAGATTTCCCACCCTTTACTCTGGTGCAATTTTAGAATACATATACTTCCCAGCAAAATAGACACCTGCGACACAAATTATCCCTTGAGCATACGTTTTTAGCACCGTTAAGGTGCTTGTCTTTAATTAGCCCATAGCAACTCGTTGCTATGGGAACAAATACAAATGCATTTTGTCCTCTGTAAAGAGGACGTCTTTTAGAACCATGCATGTGGCGAGTCAATATCAGCGCTTTGAAATTAATGCTTTCAAAGACTACCTGTTTTTGATATCGTCAAAATACAACAAATGCATAGCGACATTATGGCAAAAATCAAACTAGACCTCCACGACATTTTCAATAAAGGCAAATCAATTGAGGCCGAGCTAAACCGCGTAATCCAGCAGGCTGTAGAAGAAAAAATCACCCTGGTCGAAATAATCCCAGGCAAAGGTAGCGGGCAGCTAAAAAAAACAGTGCTTCGCTTTTTAGAGCGCAAAGAAATTAAACAGCTGTACCATCGCATAGAAAAAGACAGCAAAAACTTTGGCCGCCTTTTCGTTCATTTTAAATTCTAAAATTATTTGTGAGGCCAATAAATAGCTTTTGCTTGAACGGCAACAAGCTCCTGTTCAGGATATCGTAAAGCTGTAAGTTTTCCACCAAATACGCAGCCAGTATCTATATCAACCGTATTATTTATCCACAAAGGTTCATCTACAATAGTATGGCCATACACAACCATAGCAATTCCATTGTAATCGTTATACCACGGTAACCTAATCGGAAAACCATCTTCGTCAAGCTCATGGCTCACTGCACCAAATGTAGCAAAAGCGCGCGCCTCGCCTGAACTTTTACCATGTAACTCTTCGCTTAATCCGGCATGAGCTACAATAAGCTTGCCGTCATCAAAACTATAGTGATAAGGCAATGAATCTATAAATGTTATAATTCGATCTATAAAAGAACTCTCTTCACTTTTTAAAGCATCAAGTGATTCTTGCATGCCATTAGCCACTATAACATTTCTGCCATGTAACTTTTTGTTAAGCTTTAAGTCGTGATTGCCTATTACACACAATGCAATGCCATCATCTACTGCATCCATAACAAGCCTGAGCACTTTTTGGGTCATCGGCCCCCTATCTACAAGATCGCCCACAAAAACAAGTGTACGTCCATCAGGCGGCACAATGTATGTTTTTGTTGTATGCACATGTACTTCATACCCAAGTTTGACAAGCAATTCACAAAGCTCCTCAAAACACCCATGAACATCACCAATTATATCAAATGGCCCATGTCTATGGTTTAAGTTACGGTAATATTGTGTATCGCTCTCTTGTTGCATGTAGTCACTATTATCCTTTTAAAGATGCCACCACTCTTTTAAAAAAGCCACTTAGTCGAGCAACTACCGTTTGTTTAGCGCCAATCATTTGTTCAAGAAGAAGGTTTTGCAACTCTAAAAATTCTGGATCATGAGGTTCTTTTGAAAGAAACTCGTCTATTAGCATTCTTGCGCGCTCATGATTTATCGCCACTTCTTTTGTTCCATAAATATACATCCGACAAAGATAAGATCGAGAAACACTATCATTTGAATCTATTTCAAGAGCTTGCTCAAAATGACTACGAGCCTCTTCATAATACTCTTCCATCTCTTGGTTAATAATTATATATCCGAGAAAAGAGTATGAACTTGGATAATCCTTGGTAACATGTATTGCCTGCCTTAAGCACTCCATTGCTTTAAGAACTTCTTGTCTTTTCTTATCAAAATAATATAACTTTGCAAGTTCATACAGTATTATGTGATTCTGTGGATTAATTTCGAGTGCGCGACTCAACAACTCATGTGCTCTTTGTTTTACAGTCCACAAATCACTCTTTGCAAGCAAACAGCCGTGATAATACAATGTGGGGTAATGATCAGGCTCGCATTCTAATGCTTTTTCAAAATAACTTACTGACAGTGCATTAGATGCCATGTCATCTTTGTAATTGCAGGCACATCCTAAAATCCAATATGCAAAAGCTTGTGTTGGATCATTTTCAAGTGAAGCATAAGCAAGCTCACACGCTCGATCATAATCATTTCTGTACAACAAAATTTCAGCTAAATGATTTAAACAAAAAGGATGTTTATGTCCTAAATCATAGGCAGTCGTAAAGCATTTGTAGGCATTTTCCTCATCTACTTCCATGCCCTCTGGAGGGTATAAATAAATTTCACCTAACGAAGCAAATGCCGATCCACAGGTTGGATCAGCATTTGTCGCACGCTTAAGCATGTCAAACGCTAATTTACGGTTACTATCAACACCATCTCCTCCCACTCGCAAAAGTTCACCACAATATATAAGCGCCCTGCCGTAATTAGGTGAGATAGAAAGAGCTTCTTGCAAGAGTTCATAGGCCCTTTTTACATTCTGAGGTATACCTTCATACTCATTAATAAGTAATTCAGCAAGTGCAGTAAGTGCGTAAAAGCTATAAGGTGCAATTTCTACAATCTTTGAAAAATAGGTTAAAGCTTTGGATGGATTAGCCGGAGTAGAATCAAATCCATCCCTATATAATATTGCCAATGCATCTAAAGCATGAAGATTTTTGGGATCTGCATCTAACGCTCTTTGATAATAGTGATACGCCAAGGTTTCATCTTTCTTGATACCCTCGTCACCTTCTCGCAACAGATCACCTAGCTTTGCTAACACAAAAGGATAATCTGGCCTTGTAATAAGCACCTTAGAATAGAGCTCAAAGGCTCTTAACGGGTTACGAACAAGACCTTCTCCATTATCTAAAACTAATAATGCTGCTAAACTTGCTAACGCATATTCGAAGTCAGGATCTACAACAAGCACTTCTTGCAGTAGTTCTTGAGCACGTATTACATTTTGCCGAATTGTCATCCCTGGAGTAAAAAGCAAATTTGCATACGCTGCAATCGCATAATGATTCCCTGTCAGAAAATCATTTATAGGGTTAGAAAAAATGACTTCCTGTTGAATAACTCTTAGTAAATCGTAAAAAATCGATAATTCGTGATTTTCCGCCCAATCATCCACAGCCTCAATAGCAAGAATATAGTTCATTAGATCATTTTCAAGATCCTCAGCATTCTTAAGATCTTTACCAATCTCAAATATGTCCGAAGTGTTGTTAATGAGCGCATTTATGTCATCCGTATATAAATCCACAATGTTACCGCTGCCCATACTGATTATCAAAGGTTAAAGGCGCAAGTGGTCCATGGGGGCGAGCTTTTCTTAGTGGCTGTATTTGCGTTATAGCAGAAGATGCAAGGTCATCACATGAAATGGTCATCGGTGGGTGAAAATTTCCCTCAAAACTCAACATAAACTGTTCCTTAAGAAGTGCTTTTACCGCTTCCTTGGCATGACTTTCTGTCTTATAAGAATACTTCGCTGGCGCAACGTTCGCCTTATCAAACAACACTTTTTGCACATGATAAATAATGTATGGGTACTGCTCAGTATCATCCTTTACTACTACAAGCACATTGCTAGAAGGATTTTGCTTGTAATTGGTAATCACCAAAGCACTTTCTCTTGCACTATGATTGACTACCATCACACCAACTGCAATAGCAAGAACAAAAATACTCAGAGAAATTTTCGGGTAAAGAGGCGTCTTAGCATTCTTAATTCTGCTTTTTAATTTCTGCGCTATAGATTTAGTATCTTTCCCTGCAGCCTCCAGATATTGAAGATACTGCTCTTTTGAATGCGTCTGCTCACAATGAGGGCACAAAAGCATGTAATTTCGCTTCAGCGGAAACATCAAAAACCAATAAAGCACAAAGTACTTCTTATAAATAGCAAGGTGCAGATTTTCACTTTCACACCCCTTACACAGAATGTCCAATGGCTCTGTCTCAAGAATTTTTGTGTCTACTGAATAGCTTATGAACATACCCTCACCTATGCTTCCCAAATTTATATTGCGAGCCATTCTAAAATAGAAGTAGATTTTATAACAGCATTAGCCTAGATTATTTTTACCTATTACAATAAATGGATACTCACAATGACCCCGAAAGACTTCCACACCTTAATTGAAAAAGCACTCGTCACACCAAAAGAGCGAGCCGAAGCGTGGCGCCTATATAAGGAAGTAAGCCCAGATGCGGGCGTTACCTTTATGCAAAACATCGAGCGCTATTTCACCAAATTACGATCTGAGCTAAAGCTCAAAGACACACCAGTTCCCTATAAAATTTGGGGCCAGGAACATATTGAGCAAGGCGCCATAGACCAGATGATACATTCTGCGCGACTCCCCATATCAGTAGCCGGCGCCTTAATGCCAGATGCCCATCAAGGATATGGCCTGCCTATTGGAGGAGTGCTTGCAACAGACAACGCTGTTATCCCCTACGCAGTTGGCGTTGATATTGCCTGCCGGATGATGCTTACAGTATACCCAACTGACTCGTGCATACTCCATAACCCAAAGTCATCAGAATATGCACTACTAGAAAAAGCCCTGCTAGAAAACACCATTTTTGGCTCACGCTCTGAAGGCATCCACGATGGCAAAATTGACCACCCAATATTAGATAAAAACAATTGGCAGACAACTCCCCTCATAAAATCACTACACCTTACTGCCACAAGGCAAATAGGAACAAGCGGCACCGGCAACCACTTTGTAGAATGGGGCGAAGTAACAATAAAAGATGCCAATAATCCCCTACATCTTAAGCCCGGCAGCTATTTAGCACTACTCTCTCATAGCGGCTCACGTGGTGTCGGCTTCAAAATTGCAGACCACTACACAAAACTTGCCATGGCACAAATGCCCAATTTAGACGATGCTGTAAAGCACTTAGCATGGCTAGACCTTTCAAGAGAAGCAGGCCAAGAATACTGGGACGCCATGGAACTAGCAGGCAAATTTGCCTCCGCCAACCACCACATAATCCACCAACGCGTTGCAAAAGCATCAGGCCTCACCCCCATCGCCACCGTAGAAAACCACCACAACTTTGCCTGGCGCGAAACTATCCAAATTAACGGTAAAGCTAAAGATGTCATCGTCCACCGTAAAGGCGCAACCCCTGCAGGCCAAGGCGTCCTAGGCATAATCCCCGGCACCATGGCCGACACTGGCTACATAGTATCCGGCAAAGGCAACCCAGAATCCCTCCATTCAGCCTCACACGGCGGAGGCCGCCTCATGAGCCGCAGAAACGCCATAAAAACCATCAGCGCCCATGACCAAGCCGCCTACCTCACAAAACGCGGCGTAAAACTACACGGCGGCGGCCTAGACGAAGCCCCCCAAGCCTACAAACAAATCGAAAAAGTAATAGCCGCCCAAAGCGACCTCGTAGACATCATCGG
>JAJFUY010000340.1 GCA_021372185.1 Chlamydiales bacterium
ATGGGTTACTAAAATTCTCAATACCCCACATGTACATGTGTGGTTGGTTTTTACATAGAGGCAGGGTTATGAAGAGATTAGTATTTTTAAGTATTTTGGTCTGTAATTCACTCACTGCCCTTATCGCCCGTAAAGACGTTCCAGAAAGTGATTGCTGGAATATAAGCTCTATTTACGCCACACCAGATGACTGGCATGCAGAATACCTAAGCCTCACCACATCTAAAATTGCCCCATTTTTTCCTCAAATCTCCCTTAATAAGGGCAAACTTGCTGAATCTTCTGATAATCTACTAGAAACCCTCATGCAGTCGCAGAAGGTCATGCGCAAGCTGGATAAGCTCTTGCAGTATTCTCACCGCGTACGTGATGTTGATGTAGCAGACCCTCAATCAGCTGCTATGGCTTCTCAATGTGACGAGATGGCAAGAAACTTTGTACAAGAAGCCTCTTGGATTGAACCTGAACTCTTTACTCTATCCGATGAGCGCTTTAACGAGTATATTAACGACCCAAAGCTGCATGAACACAAAATATACCTCCAGCAGCTCTTATCTAAAAAGCCACATACAAGATCTGCCCAAGAAGAAGAAATTCTTGCCCAGGCAATTTCAGTCTTAGAAACCCCTCACAAGACCTTTGCTGCCTTCAATGGAGCTGATGTCCGCTTTGGAACTGCTTTAGACAGCAATAACAATCCCCACGAAGTAACGCACGCAAGTGCGCAAAAATTTGGCCAGTCACAAGACCGAGTGCTCAGAAAAAATGCCTTTTTTGCCAATATCAATGCCTACAAAGAGCACGAAAATACCCTTACAGAAAACTATGCAGGCATAGTCAAAAGCCACCGCTTTGTAGCTCAGGCAAGACACTACAATTCATGCTTAGAAGCGGCTTTAAAGCCAAATGACATCGATGTAAGCGTCTACCATCAGTTAATACGCGCCGTTCATAGCAGAATTGACCTGCAGCATCGATATGTAAGTTTACGTAAGCGTGTACTAGGGCTAGATTCTCTTCATTTATATGACCTAGGTGCGCCCCTTCATAATTATGAGACAAAGACCTACACTTTTAATGAAGCACAAGATCTTGTTATTGAGGCTGTAAAGCCATTAGGAGCTGAATATCAAAACACCCTCAAAAACGGGCTCTTAAATGAGCGTTGGGTAGACCGATACGAAAACCAAAATAAAAGAAGCGGCGCCTATTCTGCCGGGTGTTATGATACTCAGCCCTTTATTTTGATGAACTTTTCTGGAACGTTGCGGGATGTCTTTACCCTTGTTCATGAATCTGGCCACAGCATGCACACTTATAACACAGTGCACAACCAGCCCTACTCTACAGCAAATTACTCTGTCTTTGTGGCAGAGGTGGCCTCTATTTGTAATGAAGAGCTATTGCGCCACATGCTTTTGTCAAAAACAACCAACAAACAAGAGCGTATTGTGCTGATTAATCAGGCGTTAGACGATATTACAGGGGCATTATTGCGCCAAACAATGCTTGCTGAGTTTGAGTTATTTACCCACACAGCATGTGAGCAGAACATTCCCCTCACACCAAAGCTCTTAAAAGATAAATACACTGAACTTTTACAATTTCATTATGGCCCTGATTTAACTATAGACCCCGAATGTGGAATCAGCTGGGCAAGAGTCCCCCACTTTTACGGAAACTTTTATGTGTACCAGTATGCAACAGGTATATCTGCAGCATTTTCTTTGGCTGATGGCATCATCAAAAATGAGCCAAATGCCCGCGAGCGCTACTTAGACTTTTTAAAAGCCGGCTCAAGCCTCTATCCCCTTGATTTACTGGCAAAAGCAGGCTGTGACATGCGCACAACAGCCCCCATACATAAAACCCTCGATCAATTTGAAGCTTATCTAAACGAGCTAGAACATCTTCTACAGGAAGTAGGTAAATAAGTGAAAAAATGGATACTGTTTCTAGCTGCGTTTGCTCTTTTTATCTGTATCTGTTTTTTCTCATACCTTTATTTGCATAGAGCAGAGTTCTGCTCGCAATCCCTCTCCAACCTCTACGGCACGCCCGTTAAGGTAGCACGAGTAGTGGTAACCAAAGACTTTATAGAGCTTCAAAACGTAAGTGTATATAACCATACTCAGTACGTCATGCAGCCAGCCCTCACCATTTCCAAAATCACCCTAAAAGTCTCCCCTCTAGATGCATTAAAATCTTTATTTGGTCGTCCTATAACAGTACGTAAAGCCAACATAGAAGATGCCAAATTCAGCATCGAAATGACAAACTTCGATGGATCAGAAAATAACTGGGTAAACCTCCTCTCCAACATGGCAAAAAAAGTAGACGCCACCACCCCCAGTCGCCTCTATCGCATACAAACCCTTACATTTCATTACGTTACAGCCGATATCCGCAACAAAGCCGCCCACAAACACGCAAAACACATAAGATCTGTAAAAAAGCTAACCCTAACCACATCCAGTAAAACACCCCCAAACACCCCTCAAAGCCTAATCTACTGGTCAACAAAAGAAGTGCTAGCCCAAATAGCCACTCACCAAGAACACCCAGGATTTACAACAAGCCTAACGCAAATACCTGGCCCACAACTACATCAAAACCCCTTCGAAATAAACAACAAAAAAGCACTTGCCAATTTTACCCCAGAAACCCTAAACTAGTGCGCATTATTCCGGGTTAGCTCAGCGGTAGAGCAGCGGACTGTTAATCCGTTGGTCGCTGGTTCGATCCCAGCACCCGGAGACCCACAAAACACTTAAAGCTTACGCTTTAAGTGTTTTTTTATTTCCCCTCACAATCAATAAGCCCCACATCTTTAACGACGACCTATGTGAAAAAAATCGAGATAGGTTGACTATTTAGGCCTCCAAGTCCACTCATTCTTTTACGGGAGGCCTTACGTCCTTAGCTTTACTCTTTTTTTTAAATGTTTTTGTTACAAAAAGACGTCCTCTCAACCGAGGACAAAAATAC
>JAJFUY010000377.1 GCA_021372185.1 Chlamydiales bacterium
CACGGCAACCTGAACAAAGCGGTCCATCCGCTTGACCAGCTTTGCGGCCATGTAGGCTTCGGGCTTGAAATCCTTAATCTCTCCGGCGATGGTAGTTTCAAAACCGGTAGTATCAAAGCTGGTTATTTGGCCGCTAAGGAAAAAGAAAGCCTTGCTCTATCACTATACGAGCGGGAAAAACGCTTATATGAGAAAAAAATCTCTGCCGAACAGGATTATTTAAATGCAAAATCTGTATACCAAGAAGCCAGAATAAATACCCAATTGGCTGAGCAAAAACTGCATGCTTTTGGCGTTGAGAACAAAGAAACAAAAGAACTTTCCCAAGAGCATAATCCAAATTTAAGACTCTATGATATTCGATCTCCTGTCGATGGAATGGTAATTGCTCGTCATATTACTAAGGGTGAATTTATTGACAACACAAAAACTATTTATGAAATTGCTGACCTAAGCACTATTTGGATTGAGATAGGAATATATCCTAAAGATCTTATAAGAGTGAAAGAAGGCCAAATGGTTGACATCTTCCGTCCTATTGATGGAAAAATATCTAAGGCAAAAATTATCTATTTAAGCCCGATTATTCAAGATGAAACAATTACAGCGAAAGCTGTTGCTGAGATGGAAAATGTAAATGGCGATTGGCGTCCTGGTTCTTTTGTTAAGGTGAACATTGTAACCGCAAATACAAATGCTCCTATTGTTGTTCCTCGAGAAGCTATTCAGGAAATCGAAGGCAAGGAATTTGTTTTTGTACGGGTTCCAGAAGGCTTTGAAAAAAGACAAGCACAAACGGGGGTAGGGGACAAAGAAAATATCGAGATTGTCTCGGGTTTAAGCTCTGGGGAAGAATATGCTTCTTCAAAGACATTTTTATTGAAGGCGGATTTGAGTAAAAAAGAAGCGGAGCACGACCACTAATGATTGAAAGAATTTTACGATTTTCTATACATTACCCTTTGACGATTATTCTTTTTACCTTGATTAGTACAGGTTTTGGGATTTTTTCACTTGCACGTCTGCCTATAGATGCAGTGCCAGATATTACAAACAATCAAGTTCAAATTAATACAACGTTGCCAGGATTTTCTCCAGTACAGATAGAAAAACAAGTGACGTATGTTATAGAAACAGCGTTGGCTGGGATTCCCGGACTTCAGATGACACGCTCTCTTTCAAGGAATGCTTTTTCTCAAGTTACAGCTATTTTTGATGATGATGTGAATGTTTATTTCGCTAGACAGCAAATTAATGAGCGACTCAGTGAAATTAAAGAAAACATCCCCGAAGGTGCGGAGCCTCGAATGGGACCTATTTCTACTGGACTCGGCGAGATTTATATGTGGACTATAGATTTTACATATCCAAATGGTAAAGGGGTTGAGATCAAAGATGGTGCTCCTGGTTGGCAAAAAGATGGGAGCTATTTAACGCCGGAAGGATATTTTTTAAAGACAGATGTAGAGAAAGCCTCTTATTTAAGAACAGTTCAAGACTGGATCGTAAAACCTCAGCTAAAGGGTGTTAAAGGATTAGCCGGTGTAGACTCTATTGGTGGTTATGTAAGGCAATATCATGTGGAACCAAATCTTGAACGCATGATTGCACTTGGTTTGAGTTTTGATGATGTTATTTCTAGCCTAAAGAAAAACAATGCCAGCGTTGGGCCTGGATATATAGAACGAAGAGGGGAAAGTTTACTTATAAAATCTGATGAGCGTTTAGATGACCCTAGACAAATCGAAACAATTGTCTTAGCAACAAGAGAAGGTATTCCTATACGGGTAAGAGATATTGCAGAAGTCACAATTGGAAAAGAGATGCGGACGGGTAGCGCAAGTAAAGATGGTCATGAAGCCGTTGTTGGAACAGCTTTAATGTTAATCGGCGCGAACAGCCGAACGGTTTCTCAAGCCGTGGATGACAAACTTAATGAAATCAATAAAACTCTTCCCCCATACATCGAGGCTAAATCAGTTCTAAATCGTACAAAGCTTGTTAATGCAACAATTAGAACGGTAATAAGCA
Source organism: Chlamydiales bacterium (assembly GCA_021372185.1). Taxonomy (GTDB): domain Bacteria; phylum Chlamydiota; class Chlamydiia; order Chlamydiales; family FEN-1388; genus SZAS-7. Next base: position 2,032 of record JAJFUY010000377.1, read on the forward strand.
ACCTAGGTGAAGGAGCTGTTCTAGTAATCGCTGTCTTATTTTTATTTCTTGGTCAATTTAGGGCAGCAGTAATTACAGCTATGGTTATCCCACTTTCTATGCTTATGACAATTACCGGAATGGTTCAGTCAAATATTAGTGGCAATCTTATGAGTCTTGGAGCAATTGACTTTGGTTTGATCGTTGATGGAGCCGTCATTATTACAGAAAATTGCTTAAGGAGGTTAACGCAAAAGCAGCAAGAGCTAGGGCGGACGCTGGAACTCAATGATCGTCTTCACGAGATTCTTGAAGCTAGTAAAGAAATGATCCAGCCAACTGTATTTGGCCAAGCCATTATCATCACAGTATATATTCCTATTTTAACGCTTACAGGTGTTGAAGGGAAAATGTTCCATCCCATGGCGATTACAGTTATTTTTGCGCTTATAGCGGCTTTTATTTTCTCACTTACGTTTGTTCCCGCGATGATCGCTGTTTTTGTAAAAGGGCACCTAAGAGAAAATGAAAATAAACTCGTCGAATATTCAAAAAAAATGTACAGCCAAATATTGGATCGATCACTGAAATTTCCAGGGGTTACTATTTTTACGGGGATTGTTATTTTTGCATTTTCTCTCATGTTGTTTTTTCGTCTCGGGGAAGAATTTATCCCAAAACTCGATGAAAGAGACATTGCTATGCATGCAATGCGAGTGCCAAGTACATCCCTTACGCAATCCACAGAAATGCAAACCATGATAGAAAATACTGTAAAAAAGTTCCCTCAAGTTGCTTATGTTTATTCTAAAACAGGAACTGCGGAAATGGCTTCAGATCCGATGCCTCCTAACGTTTCAGATACATTCATCATACTTAAACCGCGAGCAGAGTGGCCAGATCCTACATTAAATAAAATGAGTTTAATAAAACAAATTCAAAATAAAGTGGAAGATATTCCAGGAAACAAATATGAGTTTACACAACCAATTGAAATGCGGTTTAACGAGCTAATTTCTGGGGTAAGGAGCGATTTGGCGGTAAAAATTTATGGGGACGATTTTGATGTCATGCAGAGAACGGCAGAGTATATTGCTAATATTCTCAGGAAACTTCCTGGGTCTGCGGATGTAAAGATTGCGCAGACTAAAGGGTTGCCTGTGTTAGATGTTAAAATTGATCGAGAAGCGGCAAGTCGTTTGGGTATTAATGTTTCGGACGGAATTGATGTTTTAGGGATTGCAGCAGGAGGTGGAAAGGCAGGGCAAATTTTTGAAGGCGATCGTCGTTTTGATATTTTAGTTAGACTTCCTGAAGCACAGCGAGAAGATATTAGCGCACTAGGAAATTTACCAATTCCACTTCCAGTAAAAGAAAGCACGGGCAACATGGTAAAGCCTTACTTCCCTTATGTTCCTTTAAGTGAAATTGCTAGTCTTGAAGTTGTCGACGGATTGAATGAAATTCGACGAGAGGATGCAAAGCGATTTATTGCTGTTCAGGCTAACGTGCGGGGCAGAGATTTAGGCTCTTTTGTTCAAGAAGCAAAGCAGAAAATTCAAGATGAAGTCAAGATACCCGATGGCTATTGGTTAGGTTGGGGTGGGCAATTTGAAAATTTAATATCAGCTAGAAATCGCTTGTTTATTGTAGTGCCTGTTTGCTTAGGGCTTATATTTCTTTTGCTCTACACCGCCCTAAATTCAGTGCGTTATGCACTACTCGTTTTTAGCGGTGTTCCTTTAGCTTTAACAGGGGGAATCGTTGCACTGTGGATGAGAGATATGCCTTTTTCAATTTCTGCTGCCGTAGGATTTATTGCCTTATCTGGAATAGCTGTACTTAATGGTCTTGTTCTCATCACATATATTAATCAGCTTCTTGCTGAGAAAGATGACCTTAACTTAGCTATCAAAGAAGGTTCCTTAACTCGATTGCGTCCTGTACTTATGACAGCTTTGGTGGCATCTTTAGGGTTTGTACCAATGGCGCTTGCAACTGGAACAGGGGCTGAGGTGCAAAAGCCTTTAGCAACAGTAGTTATCGGAGGTCTTATTAGTTCTACTATTCTCACACTCATTTTACTCCCTGCTCTTTATCACACATTTTCTCCTTCTCACTTTAAGAGGAGCAAATATTTATCATTTAATGGGAATGGCAAATCATCATGAAATTACGTTTCCCCTACTATTCCATGAGTAAAACAATGATTGCTAAAACCCAAAGAAGCCCGCCCATAATACCTAACTCGTATTTTTCTAAGGTTTTTAGTTGCAGCCGTTCTAGCCCGGCCATCGTCAGCCATGTAAAGAAAACCATTCCGGTCATTGTTGCTACAGCAAGAAGCGCGCTTAAAAGCGCAAACCCTGCCCAGCCATATTGTACACCAGAAAGATATACAGGAAGAAACCCTTCACACGGAGAAAAAGTCAACAGGGCTAGAAGGCCAATAATCACAGCTGGGTCTGTCCTTCCGCTCTTTAGCGTGTGAGGCTCTTGGCAGCCGGATTCTTGTGCCTGACTGCCTTCATGAGGGTGGGAGTGGGCTTGATCATTATCCGAATGCTTGTGGCCATCTATGTGCTCGTGAGTGTGGCTCACCGACGTCCATGGCAGTTTCCAGTGATGATGTCCCCCGGCACCACGAACCTGGCGTACGAGATAGTACAGCCCGAACAAAAATAAAACGCCTGATACAATCAAGGGAAAGACATGGCCCGTCCAGTTTTTGGTTTCAATACCCAAAAAAACGACCAGTACGCCTAATAGCGTTGTGAATGATACATGGCCAAGGCTTGCAAGAGCCGTTATTGCCAAGGTCTTGCCCTTGCTCCACTTCTGCCCTCTGCCTGCTAATACAAAGGGTAGCCAGTGCGTGGGCAGGGCGGCGTGTAAGAAGGCAACTGTGAATCCAGTTGCTGCTATAGAGAGAAGCATGGGTTCAGTAAGCATAGTGGTTTATCCTTTCCATTTTAAAAGACGCAAGCTAATCATGATTACGATAAGGGTTATGCCAACGTCGGCAAAGATGGCTAAAGCCAAATTACTCATTCCAAAAAGAGCTAAAGTAATAAAGACGAGTTTAACCGAGATTGCGAGTATAGTATTAATTTTTATTGTGCGGAGTGTTTTTCTGCCCAAGCGTACTAAAAAAGGAATTAGGAATAGGAAATTCAAGCTATCCTGATGCTTTTCCCCTAGGAGAAAAGCATCAGGATAGCTTGAATTTCCCGCTCAAATCGGTTTCTTAAAACTAAAA
>JAJFUY010000026.1 GCA_021372185.1 Chlamydiales bacterium
CTCTTCTAAAATAAGGCATGCTATTGCTTTAGCAAGCTCTAAAAGCCTGGCAGCTGATAGTAAAGTTCTTGATTGCATGCGATCTAAAACCACCTCTACCACACCAGAAACTTTTTTCTGCAGAACAGGGTTGTACGAAAATACATTTGAAAGCACATCCTGCAATAGATCCTGAATTTTATGCGCCTGAATGTAGGGAAGGTTAGAATGAAATACAGAATCAACTGTATCTGCTTTTAAAACAGGTCCATTCGGGCCTCGTAACCCCCTATCAGAATGGATCGTGTCCAGAATATGATCTCGGAGTCCTTTTACTCCAGACAAATAGGGAAAGGTCTGAAACACCTGCTTAAAGCGCGGGCGAAAATCTTGAGGAACGTGTAGAAGTAGTGATTTGACGATGTCTTCGGCCATAGCATCTTCCATCACAATTAAATCATTAGTAAGTATTGCCGGCTCAATCAACTTATGTTTAATCCAGGAGTAGGTGTACATGTCACTTGTCCACGCTTCTTTAAAAAGCCCCGGTTTTAATAAAAATGCATGAGTAGGAGAATGCATAAGCATCGACTTATAGCACTCTTTTAGGTACATATCAGATACCTGTGGAGGTAGCTGTTTCACAGTATCAATAAAATAGGCCAAAAGTTCCGTTTCATTTTCTACCCAGCGCTCAGATTCTGTGGGTTTTTCTTCTCGTCTAAAATAAGCAGATACGAGCGTGCTCATTGAACCACCTGAGGTATACACCCAGGGCTTTTTTTCTACTAAATCAAGATTCTCTAAGGGTTTTGCAATAGGCGCTACATTGTGTGCTTTTGCCATACGATAAAACGCAGATTCCATAAACTCATCGCTTCTAACATGTCCTATAATCTGCGTGGTGATGAGGCCAAATTCTGCCTCTATACCTTTAATTTCAGGGGCTGTCCTAAGCTCAGCTTCTGTAATCGTAAAAAATGAAACGAGTGCCTCAATGAATTCAGCAAGTGAATTTATGCGTGTCCAAAGTGACGGATTAGCTCTACCATGCTTGTACAGCAGCCTAAAGCCAGCAGGACAGTCATCAAATGGACCTGCAGCAACGTCATGAAGGTCTGCATCATACACTTCTTGGAAAAAATCAAAAAACAGCCTGTCATATTGGTTTATAAGAAACTCATTTAAAGCTGCTACCTTTAACGCCCGCTCATGCGCCATTTGACGCATCTTATCAATGTGATAAAGCTCAGTTTGACGTGACTGATATTCCATCTTCAGCCATGTGATTTCTTTTTCTGTGTTGGCAGTAGCTGATCTAGCCTGTAGATACTGTAACTCTGTCCACACCTGCTCGTAGGACGCTTGATGCTCTTGTAGCTCAGCGTTGGCATGTTCAACTTTTGTTGAGATAATCCGATAAATGCGCTGACCTATGCCGCCTGCATCGTCGTAGTTAATCCCAAGGCTTGCATAGAGATTCCAGCGTGTAAAATTCAGGTTAATTTCTGAAAATGAGGCGACTGTAAATTCCCAGGCTTTTAGCAAAGCATTATCAGCAAGCATACGAAAAGCGGTTTTTGCAATTTCAAAGTTCTTTAAAAATAATGGAAGGAGGTCGACCTTTGCTTTTTGGCCCGGTACTGGAGTTGCTGAATGCACGAGCATACTTGTTTGCATCATGTCTTTTGGTCTATTGAGAAAATCCTGCACACTTTTTTCTGTGAGATTATACTGCGTAAGAAGAAGCTTGCGGATAAGCTCTTCGGCATTCGTGAGAATTATGTGACCGGGATATTCAATCTTATCAACTACCTGCTGAAGCTGAATTTGAAGATCGGCTATTTTATCATTTTGAGATACCCCTGCAGGGAAAAAATCTACAGCATCCAAAGCTGCAAGTATTCCGGGAGATAGCCACACTTTATTCTCATTAACTTCTAAATTTCTTTCGAGCAAGAGGGGTTTTTTAAGATCTCCATTTCCCCACGTACCACTTAGAGGCACGCTATGCTCAATACCGGCAAAAGTTCTTCTCATATAGCCGGTGTTCATCATTTCATCTAAGTCGCGTAAAAAAAACTGAGGCTGCTCTTGGTGAACAAGAATTGCTGGAGCTGTTGCAAAGCAAGAACCTAAGCTTTGACGCAATGTTGTAAGCCATGCTGAAAGTACTGCCCGTCGTACATGAACATCGTTAATCGCAATATTTGGGGGTATTATAAGCGTATCTCTGATGATTTGCTCTGCCAGGCGATTAGACACAGGACGTGTTATATGCCGAAGTATTTTTACAGGTTCTTTATTTTCTTTAAGATGCTCTAATACACGCAAAATATGTTTATCGCGCACTGCATCAAACTGCCTATTTGGAGAGAGAGAATAGAGTTTTTGCTTCATAGCATCAATAAACTGAGGCACCAAGTCAACCCGTAGCTCACCATCATCACCAATAAGCTTAGTGGCTATAAGGCGTGCTTTTAAGACATTTCTTACACTTGGGGCTTCTTGAATATCGGTTCTTTCTAGTCGCCTTGATAGATCATCAAACTCTTCAGCACAGATTTGTTTGACAACATCAGATTCAGTTTTGGTATTTTTACTATTAGATCTCAGAAGAAATGTGCAGATTCTTGCATAAAAAAAGGGATGCTCGGGTGGGACATCAGCGTCATTTAGTATATCATCTAACCCGGGCAAAGAGCCCCCCTTTCTCTTAAACATTTTCCTTACATTAACTGAACATGCAAAAAAAAGCCACGATTTGCGATACTGCTAACAATTTAGTAATGAAGGAGTCCCATGCTAATACAATATGCTGATGCCAAAAACGGCCTTACAACACTTGAAGTTCCTCCAGGAACAAAGGTCTACGAGGTGGCAGATAAGCTGAATTTAAGAGCCCCGCACCAGGCTGTAACTGTAAGTGTAAATAAGAAACTGTCAGATCTTGACACCGTCTTACAAGAAGGCGACAGCATCCAGTTTTACTCCTTTGATGATCCAGAAGGCAAAGAAGTCTTTTGGCATACAACAGCTCACGTACTAGCTCAAGCAATCCTTCGTCTTTATCCCAATGCAAAGCCAACCATTGGCCCTCCAATAGAAAATGGTTTTTACTACGATTTTGCCGATTTAACCATTTCAGATGAAGATTTTGAGAAAATTGAAAAGGAAATGCAAAAAATTTGTGAAGAAAACTTCATAAGCACACGTTATGAATTTTCTACTAAAGCAGAAGCTGTATCTCGCTTTGAAAATAACAAATATAAGAAAGAACTTATCCAGGGAATTCCAGAAGGAGAAACCCTTTCAGGATACACTCAAGGTGAGTTTTTTGACTTCTGCCGCGGCCCGCACCTACCTCGCCTTGGTAAGATTAAAGCCCTCAAAATTATGAAGACATCAGGCGCCTACTGGAGAGCTGATTCTAATAACGAAATGCTTACACGTATCTATGGAATCTCTTTTCCTGATAGAAAGCTTTTAAAAGAGTACCTCCATAAGCTTGAAGAAGCAAAAAAGCGCGATCACAAAATCTTAGGCCCCAAATTAGATCTTTTTTCGCTAAAAGAAGAAGCCCCAGGAATGCCTTTTATTCACCCTAAAGGCATGATTATCTGGAATAGGCTGCTAGAGTATTGGAGAGAGTGCCATAAGCGAGCTGACTACGTAGAAATCAAGACTCCTAGCTTAATGATTAGAGAGCTCTGGGAAACATCAGGCCACTGGGAAAATTACCGCGAAAATATGTACACATGCTGCGTTGAAGAGCGTGAATTTGCTGTAAAGCCTATGAACTGCCCAGGCGCTATGCTGTTTTATAAAGCCAAAAAGCATAGCTACCGTGAACTACCATGGCGTGTTGCAGAAATTGGCCTTGTACACCGCTATGAGCCATCTGGGTCACTCTCAGGGCTCTTTAGAGTGCGCTGCTTCCACCAAGATGATGCGCATATCTTTATGCAGCCAGAAGATATCCAAAGCGAGATATTTAAAATCTTAAAGCTTGTAGATGAGCTCTATTCCACATTTGGCCTCTCTTACGATATAGCACTTTCTACAAGGCCAGAAAAGAACACAATTGGATCAGATGAAGCATGGGCACTTACTACAAATTCTCTAAAAATGGCTCTAGAGACATTTGGAAAGCCCTACATTATCCAAGAGGGTGA
>JAJFUY010000028.1 GCA_021372185.1 Chlamydiales bacterium
CGCTTTAAGGGGATATTATTGTATGTTTTGGAGGATATCGAAGATATAGTGCGTAGTCAAAAATTAAGCGCGGTAAAAAATTACCGCACTCCAAAGCCTTCGGCAAATCTCCAAACTCCAAAAGACATCGTAGCTGAAATAAAAAAGCCGCATAGGATGCGGCTTTTTTTTAAAAATTAGGCAGTTTTTTCTTTGTTGTTGGAGAAGAAGCCCCAGGCGTAATTGGCGAGCTTTTTTAGGGCTCCGGTTTTTACTTCTTCTTTTATAATTTCTTGCGTGGCGGCATGTTGTACTTGTGGTTCTGCAACAAGATTTTTTAGTGAATCTAGGGTAGCTTCTGCTTCTTTTGCAACTTCTTTGGCAAGTTCTGTATGAACTTTAGCTTCAGTTAGTACATCTTTGACAATGGCTTCGTCTACGATGGCTTCAGCTACTGTTATTTTGGCAGCTTCCAGTGTAACGGCAGCTTCTTTTGTTACTTCTTTAAGGGCTTCTTTGGCTTCTGTAACAAGTGTTTTTACTTCTTCTATTTTTGCAGCAGTTTCTTTTACAGCTTCTGCTGCTTGAGATACGTGAGAGCCTGTTTCTGCTACTAGTTCTTCTACAGGGGCATTTGGGAGAATAATCACAACGTTAGAGGCATTTGTAGTATTGTTGACGACAGCTTCAACTGTAGCATTGGTAGCGTTGGTCGTGTTGTTAATCACTACAAGAGTTGCATTAGGAGTGGTTGTGGAATTGCCAAACAGAACTTTAAAAAGATCTGAAGCATTTACAACACTTTTTACACCCAAACCTGCTAGGCCAAGACCTGCCATAGTAACGCCTGAATACACAACAAGCTTTGTTCTGCTATAGTCTCTATCACCCGGAAGGGCATTCCACTGTTTACGTGCCTGTACAAAGCTAGCAGCTGAAATCGTAAGTCCTGTAATAATTGTTCCAACTGGCGAATATTCAACCACGCGTACCGCTACATCTAGAGCCGTAGATAGTGAAGCACTCACCACTCGCCCTGCAAATGAGGGTGCATTTGCGGTAGCATTCTTAAGAACTTCTGTTTGATTAGGCAAAGTGCCTGAAACAATATCTCGAAGCTCGCATATATTATTTATATAACTAGAATTAGATGCAAAACAGACCGGTAATACTGAACTCATAATGATACTCCTTTATTAAAGATACATCTACATCTATCCTCCAGTTGGGAAATAAGTTCAATACTTATTTACAGATGGTGGTGATTTTGCATTATAATTTGTAGCACGAAGGATTATTGCCACTTTATCTGATTTGTAGATGGGCTCTATTGGCATAAGCGTTACATCAGCAAAATAGTCTTTTAGCTTTAGCTGGAGGCGGTTTGCCATATGTGCCGCATCTAGAGCATTTGCAAATTCAACAAAATAGCCTGTTTTATTTGCGCACTCATCGCGCATTTGTGGCCAAAAATCAAATTGATTGTGACGAAGACCGTGGATGTTAAAAAAATAGGCTCTTTTCTGCTGTGGGCCATAAAATGATAGAAGACTTGTCATCTGATAACGGTCAGAAAAAAGAAAATCCTTGTCTGGATTATAGTCAGAGCGGACTAACGCCTCTTGAATATTTTCTGACCCAAGGCCCTGTTTAAACGGGTTCATTTTATAAGGAAGCGGTGCCAATAGTATGGCGGCAATCAAGGCTAAAGACGTGATAATACCCCCGAGCATCCACCTTGAAGACACATAATAAGCCATCACAACAAACGCTGTAGGAAAGCTTACTGCCGCCCAATTGCCCTGAACCTTTTCAAAAAAGGAGGCTCCAAACACGGCTATAAAGAATAGAAATGAACAAACCCAGCAAAACCACAACGGTCTATTTTGTCCTCGCATACGGCACATGCCAAAGATAATAAGCCCAAATAATATCGGTGATACAAGCGCAACTTGCGCTCCTAAAAACTGCAGAGGGTTTGCTTTAGTGGCAGTCTGAGTGATACTTGTGGCAACATGCTGAAAGGTTACAAACCCAGTTTTCATATTCCAAATGAGGCTTGGGATAAGCCCTATAAGCGAAATGGCAAAGCCGACAAGCACACGAACAGGCTGCCGATAAGAAAATAAAGCTATTGGCAGCCAAATTGTATAAATGGGCCACTTCCAGAGTGCACCAAGAGCAATAACTAATCCAATCACACTAAAAGAATAAGATCTCAAAAAAAGAAGTACTGTTATAGTCCAAAACAGCACATAAGGGCAGTCAGTAGTGGCAAAAAACCCTGAAAAGATTCCTAAAGGACAAAATGAAAAGGCAATAGCAGCCCAAAAACATTTTTTCTCATCAAGATGGCACTCACGCGCTACAAAGTAGATGGCAAGTGATAAAAAAAACGAAAACAACACTCCAACGGCTCTTACACCAAGCTCAGTATCTCCAAATAGCGCACAGCCTGCTGCAATCTGCCAGGCAATGCCTGGAGGCTTGCTATAATAGCCGTAGGAAAGCTCTTTAGCCCATGTCCAGTACTGCGCCTCATCAGGCATGAGGCCAATGCCCGCAAACAATATGAGTGAAATGGTGAAAAGTTTTGAAATTCCAACCCAAAAAACAAGACGCGTCATGATTCTTCTGGCAGGCTAAAGAGGTCTTTAATGGCTTGCAAGGTTGTATCACGGCCCACAGCAGCTATGGCATCAGTAAGAGGAATTTTTTTAGGGCACACCCGCACACAGTTTTGTGCATTGCCACAGCCAGAAATGCCGCCTGGGCTCATCATCTCTTCTAGCCGTTTGGCCTTTTGCATACCGGCTACTGGGTGCAAATTAAATAAACGCACCTGGCCTATTACTTGAGGCCCCCTAAAATTAGACTGCGCATTTACCTGTGGGCACGCTTCTACACAGCAACCACAAGTCATACACTGAGAAAACTGGTACATCACCTCTTGCTTATCTTGACGGATCTTTGGCCCAAAGCCATCATCATGCGAGCTATCGGCATCTACCCAAGCAGAAACCCGTTTTAGATTTTCAAACATCGAGGTTCTATCTACAATAAGGTCTCTTACAAGCGGAAACTTTGTAAATGGTGCAAGGGTTATAACATTTGATTCGTCAAGTAGCGAGTCAATAAGTGCCGTACAGGCCTGTCTTGGCTTACCATTAATAAGCATAGAACAAGAACCACACACCTCTTCTAAACAGCCTGTCTCATATACTACAGGGGTAACAGACTGCCCTTGGCGATTTACGGGGTTTCTTTGAATCTCCATAAGGCTTGACACCACATTGGCATGTGGTTTTTTTTCCAGTTCAAACTCTTCCCAATACTGATCGCCCGGATGGCCACGCAAGACTTTTAAAATAAAGGTATTTGTCATACAGGAAGTGGTATCTCTTGTGGAAGGTTTTCAAAATGAGGCACTACCTTTTCATGCTTAGAGTAGTCTCTTAGCACCGGCGTCACATAGCGGATATCTACTTTTTTGTAGGTGACATCAGGCTCGCGCGTTATTGGGTTCCAGGTGGCAATAGATGTTTTTAGCCATTGGCTATCATCACGTCCACTAAAGCCATCTTTGGCATGAGAGCCACGGCTTTCATTACGAAGTAGCGCGCATTTGGCAATCACGTGAGCAATCTCTAGCATAGGCTCAAACTGGTTTGCCGATACAAAGCTTTGATTGGCAAAGCGGCCTGTATCGTTAATGGTAATATATTTTGAGCGCTCACGTAGCTCTTTTATCTTTACAAGCGTCTTTTCAAGGTCTTGGTTATTGCGCGTCACTGTGACATACTTTACCATCCAGTCTGCCAGCTCATCATAGAGCTTAAAGCAATTTTCAGGGCCTTTACGGCTAAAGAGTTCTTTTCGCTTTGCCTCTTCAATCTCGATGGCATCTGTAAATACTTTTGACGGCACATCCGGCTCAGGATGTAATTCACTAAAGCGATCGACCTCATGAGCTGTTACAAGCCCACCAAAGATGCAAGATAATAGAGAATTTGCCCCCAAGCGATTAGCTCCATGGTATAAATAATCTGACTCACCACAGTTAAAGCAGCCAGCAAGGTTTGTCATCTGGCGATAACGTGACATTCTATCAGCATCATTAACAGCCGGCCAATCTACCCACGCACCTCCCATAGAATAGTGAACCGCCGGAAAAATTTTCATGGCCACTTTTGCCGGATTTTCCCCCGTAAACTTTTCGTAGATCTCTAATATTGACTGCAATTTTTTCAGTTTTTCTGGCGGCAGGTGCGACACATCAAGGTAGACTTGAGATTCACCATTAACGCCCAAGCCCTGCTCGCAAATACGTAAAATCTCTCTTGAAGCAATATCTCGGGGCACTAAGTTTCCATATGCTGGATAAAGCTCTTCTAAAAAATACCAAGGCTGACCCGTTGTTCCGGCAGGAACTTTTCTTCCGTCGTGCGCTACATACGTTTTATTAGAATTACCATCTACCCACAGCCTTCCGCCTTCTCCCCTACTTGACTCTGACATCAGGCGCATTTTATCTTCTCCCACAATAGCTGTAGGGTGAATCTGGATAAATTCTGCATTGGCATACTGCATACCCTGGAGGTATAATCTGCCGTTAGCAGCACCCGTACAAAAGACTGAGTTCGTTGATTTTCTAAAAAGCACCCCTAAACCACCAGTAGCTACAACTACAGCATCGGCCTGAAGCGTTTCTAGCTTCATATTGAAGTGATCCATCATCACTATGCCGCAGGCTTTGCCTTCAGCATTTTGACAAAGGCGTAAAAACTCGTGATTTTCAAATTTTTCGACAAGTCCTGACACCTCATGGCGCCTTACCTGCTCGTCAAGTGTGTATAAAAGCTGCTGGCCAGTAGATGCCCCACAAAATACTGTGCGATGAAAAAGCGACCCGCCAAAACGGCGAACATCAATATTGCCCTCAGGAGTGCGATTAAAAGGGCATCCTAAGCGATCCATCATGCGGATGATGCCAGGAGCTGCTAAACACATTTCAACAACCGGCGGCTGGTCAGCCAAAAAGTCTCCGCCTTTAAGTGTCTCATAGGCATGTATGAGTGGAGAATCGCCCTCATTCTTTAAATTAAGTGCGGCATTAATGCCCCCTTGAGCACATACTGAGTGGGAGCGCTTTACCTTGGTGATACTAACAAGCTTCACATACACGCCAAGCTCTGCCAGGCGCATAGCACAAGAAAGCCCGGCTAATCCACCACCTACAACAATTACTTTTTTCTTATGCATAGGCCTCTAATATCTTAAATTTATCCAATAGACGCCCCATATACTTGAAAGGCCTAAAAATATAAGAAGTGCCATTAACGCATTAGACGCGAATCTAACTAACCGTCTCGAATTTTCTGATAATGACACACCCCAGGTGATAGCAAACGTCCAGAGGCCATTACACCCATGAAAACAGGCCACCAGTACAAAAAGTGAATAGATGCTACACATCCACACCGATTTAAAGGTATCTCGCAGCATCATAAGTGAAGCTGTCCCAAAAGAGCCACACATAGCCACCACCTCTGAGGTATCTGGCGCCAGCTGTTTCATGGCATCTACATACTGCCTTTCTACATGAATGCGTTCTTCTTTATTTATGTCCCTTACCCAATCAGCGTTAAATTCGTGTTTACCCACACGCACTTTAGGAGCTTGTATGGCAGTATCAGCTTGTGCAATCATATGCGCATCAAAAAGCATCAGATTTAAGCGGGGCGCCAGAACATACAGGCCAGGATCAACGCTCAGTTTTACAAAGTGCTCTTGCTGCAAACCATAGTGTACGCTTTGGGGCTCTTTATGAAAGCGCATGTAGTATACATGCAAACCAATACCCACAATAAGGAGTACTGAAGTAATTCTCTGCCAGGTATAGGCGATATTTCTATAATA
>JAJFUY010000286.1 GCA_021372185.1 Chlamydiales bacterium
GAGCTACCACTACGAGACATTCATCTACCGCATCCCATCTCCTGGTGGCCTCTTGCATCAGAATGCTGGCTTTTAGTTGCCATAAGTGTACTTCTTATAAGTTTGATCACGTGGTGGATGATGCGTCCGTCGCTAAAAAAAGAGGCATTACAGGCTCTTTGTGCTATTGAGAATGCGTTTCAAGAATCGGACAATGGCGCGCAATGTGTAGCTGATTTATCGATCCTTTTTCGCCGCGTGGTGATGAGTCAAAATAAGCAATTTCATAAAAAAGATGTCTGTTTGACGGGAGAGGCATGGCTTAAGCTTTTAGATAAGAAGCTTAAGACGCCAGAATTTAGCCAAGGGGTTGGCAAAATACTGATATCCGCGCCCTACCAGCCCTATGTTCACCCAGATGATGTAAAAGAGCTTCTTGCACTCTCTCGAGAATGGGTGAGAAAAATATGATTACCTTTGCATGGCCTTGGTGTTTTTTACTACTAGTACTACCGTGGGTTGTTTATCGGTTTGTTCCGGCAGCTACACGTGATGTAGCATTAAAAATTCCTGACTTAGAAGATTTTGCTCACTTTCAAAAAGGGGTAAAATTTACTCTTCCAAAAGTTCAGGTATTTTTGGCCTTATTTATTTGGGCGGCTTTAGTGACGACAATTGCTCGACCCCAGTATGTTGGCAAAGCGATTGAGCTGCCTCAAAGTGGCCGCGATTTAATGCTTGCAGTTGACCTCTCAGGCAGCATGCGCATGGATGATTTTGAAATCAATAACCAGCGAGTTGACAGACTAACGGCCCTTAAGTTAATCGCATGTGACTTTATAGAAAGAAGAAAGGGCGATCGCATTGGCCTGATTCTTTTTGGCAGCCAAGCTTACTTACAAAGCCCCCTGACATTTGATCTACAAACTGTAAAACAGCTTCTTGTTGAGGCCTCTGTCGGGCTTGCAGGAAGTGAAACCGCATTAGGTGATGCCGTGGGCATGGCCGTAAAACACCTACGAGATAGCCCTAGTTATAGCCGTGTGTTACTCTTATTAACTGACGGAAGAAATAACACAGGCAAGCTATCACCTGAAAAGGCAGCTGAACTTGCGTCTCACATTCAGCTAAAAATTCACACGATAGGTATTGGTGCAGATGTTCAGACTATTCGCACTCTTTTTGGACAACAAACGATTAATCCCTCTTCAGAACTTGATGAACCCACCTTAAAAATGATCGCTGAAAAAACAGGTGGAAAATACTTTAGAGCCTATGACACCCAAAAGCTTGCTCAAATTTACCAAGAGATTGACCGCTTAGAGGTGCAAGATCGCGCGCAGCAACTGTATCATCCAACTGAAGAGTTATACTGGTATTCATTACTTGCAGCTCTCAGTGCAATGGGTGTTCTTCTCTTATGTAGGAGACGTGCACTATGAGCGACTTTCATTTTTTACGGCCTTTATACCTCTATTTGTTTATCCCCTTTTTGCTTGTATTTTGGGTATTACTTCACAGAACACAACAAAAGAGCATATGGAACCAAGTATGCTCCAAAGATCTTTTGCCCTACGTTATCGTTGGAAAGCAAAAGAAAAATTTTCTCTCCTATTTGGCGTTATTGATTGGCACACTACTCATATGTGCCACGGCCGGGCCCGCATGGGACAAAACTGAACATTCATTACTAAAAAAGCAGTCAGGCTTAATTATTGCACTTGATTTATCAGCTGCTATGAATGCAGCGGATATCAAACCAAGTCGCTTGCAGGCATCACTTTACAAGTTAACAGATCTTTTAAATGCACGTACGGAGGGACAAACTGCCCTTATAGTCTTTTCTGGGGATGCCTTTGTTGTTACCCCGCTAACAGATGATACAGCCATGATAAAATCCCTCCTACAGGCCCTTCAGACAAACATCATGCCTACAGGTGGTCATAGGATTGATCTGGCTGTGGCCAAAGGTATTGAGCTTCTAGAACAGGGCGGATGTCACCAAGGATCAGTTTTACTGATAACGCCTGAGTGCTCTTTAAAAGAGCGCGATAAGGCTATTGATATTGCTTCTAAAAGCGGTATTGCTATTTCAGTTTTAGCCGTTGGAACAGAGGAAGGCGCGCCTGTTATGCATAGTGATGGTGGCTTTACTAAAGATCAAAAAGGTGCCATGATTGTCAGTAAGCTCGCAAAAGAAAATCTCCATCAGCTAGCATCTGCCACTCAAGGCCACTATTGCCCTATAAGTATTGATGATCAGGATGTGCAGTCTTTAATTGCCGGCTTTTCTTCTGAAAAAGCAGTTGATCAAATGGGTGAAATGAAGCTCAATCAATGGCATGATATGGGGTATTGGCTTGTGCTGCTGGCATTACCATTTATGCTAGTGTTTTATAGAAAAGGGGTGTTACTGCTTTTGCCATTTTTTCTTGCGCCAACATGCCTTCATGCAGAGTTTTTAAAAACTCCTGATCAACAAGGCCAAAAGCTCTTTTCTGAAGAGAAATGGCAAGAGGCAAGTGCTCATTTTGAACATACAGACTGGAAGGCTGCCAGCTATTACCGCTTGGGAGACTATCAAAAAGCAGCTGATCTTTTTACTGACCCCTATAATAAGGGCAATGCTTTTGCGAAATTAGGTGATTTTGAAAAAGCCCTTGCTTGTTACGAACAGGCCTTAGAACTTGATCCAGACAATGAAGATGCGGCATTTAATAAGAAGTTGATTGAAGAGCAGCAAAAGCAGCAGCAAGAACAAGAGCAGGATCAGGATAAGAAGGATCAAGACGAGAAAAAACAGGACGAGCAGAAGCAAGAGCAAAAGCAAGATAAAGACCAAGAGAAGGAACCTCAAGACAAGGAAAATCAAGACGACACTGCTGATCAACAAAACGAGTTAGATGAGCAACAGAAGAAAGAGATGCAGAATCAGATGGATAAGGAGCTTGAGGGGCAAAACGAAGACAAAGACAAAGATCAAGATCAAGACAAAGATCATGCTGGGAATCAGGATGATCCCCAGCAACAAACTGACGATCGATGGCTCCAAAAAATAGAGGATGATCCAGGTGGCCTTTTACGGCGCAAGTTCCTTCAGCAGTATAAAGAACGTGCTTATAAAAATTAGGATTATATTTAGTGAAAAAATCATTACTACTTATTTTTGTTATCTTCCTTCACTCTTTTGCCATGGCATCTGAGGTAGAAGTGCAACTCTCACAAAATGTTGTTAGCCTAAATGAATCCATTTCAGTTGATTTTACGATAACACATAAGATCCGCAAACAACCTGATTTTTCTGCCATAGAAGCTGATTTTGAAATTCTCACATCAAGCCAAAGCTCTCAAACGAGCATCGTCAACCAGTCAGTTTCACAAAAATCCATTTGGCACCTGGAACTTATGCCAAAAAGAGAAGGTACTCTCGTTATTCCGCCCATTCAATTTGGTAAAATCCAATCAAAACCTGTTTCGATTGAAGTAAGCGCTCCTTTACCAAATAGTTCACAAGATAATCAGCTTTATGTAGAAGCTGAAGTAACTCCAATGGATGGTGCCTTTCAACAATCTCAACTCATCTACACCATTCGTTTATGCTACTCTGTAAATATTGCTCAAGCCTCACTAAGTGAAGTAAAAGTTAACGACCCCGATGCACAAATCGAAAAATTGGGTGACGATATTCACTATGAACGTATAGAAAACGCTAAAAAAATCTCCATCGTTGAACGAAAATATGCCGTTTTTACAGAGCGCTCAGGCGAGATTATCTTTTCTCCAGTAGTTTTAGAAGCACATATTGTTTCAGGAACCAATTCTTTTTTTAACGCTCAGACACGATTTAAGAAAGTTTTTTCAAATGAAGTCAGGCTGACTGTAAAGCCAATTCCTGCCCCCTTTCAGAAAAATGATTGGCTGGCAGCTTATGATGTTACACTTGACGAAGAGTGGTCGGAAAATCCAGAAAAAATAACTGTGGGTGAACCAATTACCTGGACTCTCACGCTTAAAGCCGAAGGGTCACTTGCCAGTCTACTTCCTGATGTATCGATCCCTGCATCCGCAGCATATAAGCAGTATCCTGATAAACCTGTACTCACAAATACACCAAGTACCAAGGGCAATACAGCCAAACGCCAATCAAAAATTGCCCTAATTGCCAACAAAGCAGGAACACTTACTCTGCCAGAAATTACCATAAAGTGGTGGGATTTAGCGCAAAATAAAGTACGCGTAGCCACAGTTCCTGCAAGAACACTTACTGTTGGTAATGCCGTTTCAAATGCCCCTATAGCCAACACTACACCCGTTACAGTTACTGAAGTTATCCCCACCTGGGCATGGGTACTCATTAGCTTAAATAGCATTTGGCTAGCAGGGCTTGGCATCTGGCTCTATAAAAAAACAAGATCTAAAGACAGCAGCATACAAGCACACCTAAAAAAAGCCTGTTTTGCAAATCAAGCAAAAGAAGCTGAAACCGCTCTTTTAGCCTATTCACACGCGCTCTCACTCATCAGCTTAAAGCCCCATGTATCCCCTGAGATGCAAGAGGCAATCGACGATCTTTACCAAGCCCTCTACGGCAAAAAAAACAGCTGGGATGGACAGATGCTATGGAGCGCATTTTCTACCTTCAAACCCGCAAAAGCAAAGCCCACCAAAAAACT
>JAJFUY010000036.1 GCA_021372185.1 Chlamydiales bacterium
ATTTCGCTGCAAGGGATGCGGCAAAAGGAACAGCGAATTTTACTGTGGTCTTCCAGTTTACAATGACGAGTTCATATATCTTCTTCATAGTTAAAACCCTCTCATTCCTACATAGGCTACGATCCCACCGATTACCCCGCCGACGAACGACGATAATGAAGCTATGTAAAGCCTGTATTTGTCACGACCTAGAAGGTAATGTAAGCATTTTCCTACCCTGAATTGAAACTCGTGAGCCTCCATTTTCTTCCATTCATCCGGAGAGGGACATAAAACATCAATCAGATCATCGGTGCTCATTGGGCTACCTCCTGTATGACTGTATTCGTTTCAGCCACCCGCGACCATATGGAGCACCGGCCTCAACTAGCGCGGCATAGTGGACAAACTGATACCCATTCAGGGCTTTATGAAGCGATTCAGGATCTCTCTGGCACCAATGCTGGATGTGTGTTAAAGTATTTGGGCCTAAAACGCCGTCCAGGGAAAGTTTGTCGCCAAGAAAGTTTAATGATTTCTGGATAATGCGTGTTGCTGCTGTTTTGCCACAGTTGACAGCGGTATCGAATATCTCAATTGCTATTGAGTCGTTTGGAACTTCGTCTAAACGGAGGAATCGCCAGAAGTCGATAAAGTAAATGCCTTTTGCCTGGTCGAGTGAAATGTTTCGGATATCAAGGTGGGGATAGGATGCTGCTGAGATGCCATACTTGGTGCCCTTAAGCTCCCCTACACCGCACTTGCCACCGGTCCAATTACCACGGTCTTCCGGGTCGGCACCGAAACCGCCCTCTACACCGACTACTTCACGGAATGCCTGGTCAAAAGTCTTTGTGCTCACTTCAACGAGCCTCCACCTTGTTTATCTTGATATCTTTATCTGAAAATATAACATAGTTTTTATGAGTAGACCCCTTGATCCCAGAAAGAGTACCTGACGGGTATTCTATTCCATCTATCCCTGCGCCTTTGAGGAACTTTGACGCTTCTTCTTTTGATCCAAGAGCGTCTACTAGGTTCCCGTAAACCTCTCTGCCTGTTGATCCAAAGTTAGTTGAAAATGAATCAACAGGCAGAGCGCCTGATCCGGTAAATCTGCTATAATGGTTGAGTATTTTCTGCTTTACACTTTTAGACACAGGGTTATTCCAGGAAATAAGCTCATGTGTTTGTCCGGGCTTAATGGTAGCCTTGTAAACATACGGTTTTCCAGAGTTTGTATCGACCCAGTGCTCCACTGGTTCGTGTATAGTCTTTGTATAACTAACAGCCCTCTTATACCATTCAACAGCCCTCTTAGCCTCTTCTGGAATTACGCCGCTTTTCGGGTTTTGCAGAATTGATATTTTATCCAAATACTTAGATATTATATCTTGCCTGGATACACCGTTCGCTAACTGGTTTAATACGCCTGAAAATTCAATACTATCGCTGTCGGTTACTATTTTTGTTCCTATTTTCCATCCAATAGACGGAGGTCTTTTTTCTGACAATGATTTGGCGTAAACTTCTGCAATGCCGGGGTCTTCTGTAAAGTAAGTCCCGTGACCAAAAGCAGCAGCTCCTTCGCCTGTTCCAGCTTTTGAAAGATTAAATTTTTCAAACAAATACGGACTACCGTGATACACGTTCTTGATCTCGCCCATCATGCCCATGCCAGGGAGAAGGTTTGCCGGATCAAGAATCATATTCAGTGCTTCTCCGTACAGTTTTTGTGCTGTTTTATTAAGGTTGGGATATCGAGTTTTTACAACATCTACCCAGTCGGTTTTTTCTTTCGCAAAAGCCCCTTCTATTACATCTTTAGATGAGGGAGAACCCCCTTCTATGTATTTCTTTGCAGGAGTAGCAATAGAACTTGTAAGGGATTGAAAAAATCTAGCTACTGCATCATCACGATAAGGCATTACAAGACTTTCTATTGCTTTCCTGTCACCCTTTAAGTATGGATTTCGAGCCTTGGCCTCACGGTAAACGCGAACAATCTTATCTAAAAGTTTTTCTTCTTTTTCCATCAAGGCACCGAAAGGAAAAAGGGAGGCGTAGTGGGCAAGGCTACGACCTCCCCAGGAGGAAAGGAACGGGCAACCAGTTGACTAAGGGCTTTGTGCTCCAAGGTGCATTTGCTCCCTTGTACTGTATTTTTCTCTTAGCATATCTATAGCTGTAGAAATCATTGTTGAAATTTGCTTTGATGGTATACCCGTTATGGCTTCGATTTCCTTGTTGTTCAATTCGTAGTAGAACCTGAAGACCACAACAAAGTATAGGTTCAAAGGGAGCAGGAGCACAATCTGACGCAATTCTCTATAGGTGCTTTCTTCCGGTGCGCATAAGTCGCAGTATGTTGCTTCTTC
>JAJFUY010000040.1 GCA_021372185.1 Chlamydiales bacterium
TTTGCTTTATGCTGCTTGGGCTCATTCTGTATCCGCTCTCTGATGCCTGCTTAAAGCAAGATAGCCTACAGGCGCTGTTTGGGGGCAATTTTGTAGCTTTGGAATAAAAAGTGCACTCATGATAAGAGCGATCATGCCTAAAATCGATAGTGCTATAAAGTTACCCTGCCAGTTTGAGTAGAGCGTAATGTAGCTGCCTAAAACAGGTGCCACAGCAACGGATATATTCATCACGCTATTGAGTACAGCCATATAAAACTGCTGTTTTTTAAGCGGAAATTGGTCGGCAATCACTAAAAAGCTTAAAATCGTGGGTGCTGCAACGCCTATGCCTTGCAAAAATCTGCCTAAAAGAAACAGCCAGTACTCTGTTGCTACAAGCGACAGCATGCAGCCTAGAATAAACTGCACCAGCCCAGCAACTACCACAGGCTTTCTGCCAAAGCGGTCAGCAAGGCTGCCCACAAAAAGCAGGCTTATGCAGTAGCCTAAAAAGTTTACCGAAAGTGACGCCTCCACCCAGAAGGGCGTTAGCCCAAAATAGTGCTCAATCTGCGGAAAGCTTGGCACAAATAGGTCAAACTCCATGCCGACCAACAGGTCAAGTAGGATAACGGTTGCTATACATAATTTGTTGCTTAATGAGCCCATAAACCAGGCATTGTATCATAGTATGTGCAAAATCTGCTTTATACATTTCCAAGTTGGGCTAGTGTGTCAATAAGCTCTTCGTTGATTCCGTGGGAGTGCTCAAAGTCGTTGATCCGTAGAGTAAGATTTGGAATAAGGAAGTAGTTCCAAAGAAGGAAGGTTTTTAGATCCCCACCGACAGCCGATTTAAAGAGCTCTTTTTGCTGCAAGGCTTTTAGACAGCTGGCACGTGTAACTCCAACCCCCAATACTATTCCTGCCAGGTAGCCTCATGGCCCGCGAAAGCGTTCAATAAACAAAAACATTTATCTCGGCACCACCACTACACAAAATTTTTATTCACAAAAATTACATGCCACACCATTCTTACACTCATTATTTTCTTAATAAGTAACGAGTACGCATGGTAGCACTCAGTTGTCCCAAACAATCTCTAGCTATATATCGTCCACGAAGGCCAGAAAAGACCCTCCTTTTCCAGATTATCAGAAAGAACTACCTCCCTTGGCGAAAATCACGCGATGATCTCGGAAATCCAATTCCACACTATATTGAAAACGTGTTCCAAAAATATCTCGGATGCGGAATTTTAGCCAAAGGCTTTGCATGTGCCCATTGTGACGGATGCCAACAAAAGTTTTTAATTTCATTTTCCTGTAAAGCACGAGGTCTTTGTCAGAGTTGCAACCAACGCGCTATGGTAGAAACTGCGGCTCACCTCATAGATAGCGTCCTACCTCGCGTTCCATTCAGGCAGTTCGTTATAAGCTTTCCCCTGCGCGTACGCCACTACCTCGAGACTCACAAACTGCTTCAAGCCGTTCTTAAGATAGTTGTGGATGAGATCCACAAAAGACTTATCGTCTGCAGTCCAACTACTTCCAACCCTCAAATAGGTGCCATTAGCTTTATCCAGCATTTCGGTAACACTCTTAATTATCATCCACACTTTCATCTAGTAGTAGCTGACGGTATTTTCAGCAACGAAGAAGGTTTACAGTTTCATGAAGCTTGTCTTACTCAAGATGACATTGCAGACACGCAAGAATGCATCCAGAAGCGTGTTTTGAAGTATTTTTGCAAACAAGGTTTTTTCGATAAAGACGAAATGAATAAAATGCTCTCTTACGAGAACAGCGGTTTTTCACTCAATGCTAAAGTCAAAATTGAGGCATGGGACAAGGACGGGTTAGAAAGGCTCATAAGGTACTGTGCACGACCTCCATTCAAAAGCGAAAACATTCGAGTGCATAACTCAGTCATAAATTATCGTTTTCCAAAACCTTCTCACGACGGAAGGTTATTTATAACAATTGATCCACTAGATTTTTTAGAAAGAATTTCACACTTTATCCCCTACCCACGCCGCCACAGAAGACACTATCACGGTGTTTTAGCTCCCAGTTCTCCCCTCAGAAAGCATGTAGCCGCTAATGCACAAAAGAGACTTGAAAATTCTGCTAAGGCACGAGAAGAGGTAATAAAGAAAACTAAAAAAGTGTCGCAAACTTGGGCCAGTTTAATCTCTAGAATTTATGAGACAGATCCGCTCAAATGCTCTTCTTGTGGCAAAAAAATTAAGATCATTGCCTTTGTTATGCACACCCCTCAAATAAGACGCATCCTAAGTGGTGTAGGCTTGCCCACAGTAGTACCAGAGTTTGATCCACCATACGAACTTGCATCCATGAACATCTGTCAGTTGGTTCCGGAAACGGATGATGGTTTTCCAGAAATTGATGTGCAGGTTTATTACGATTCAGGTCCAGATCCACCTTCCATAGAATATATAGATCCGCCCCATTGTGAATATGAGTGCGATCCGCCCCACTGGAAAGATTAATTCACCCAAAAAACCACCCAAAACCATCTGTGGGACCGCTACCACTTTACTTTAAACAGTCAGATTTAAACAAATAACCATGCAAATGCCTGGTTAAGC
>JAJFUY010000043.1 GCA_021372185.1 Chlamydiales bacterium
TTAATTTTCGACCACACACCGATTTAACAATAACTTCCACAACTTACACAAACGTTTAATACTTTAGCTAACTCATTTGTGTAATAGTGTGGGGCTATTGTATGTTTTGGAAGTTATCGAAGATAAGGTGCCTAATCAAAAATT
Source organism: Chlamydiales bacterium (assembly GCA_021372185.1). Classification (GTDB taxonomy): domain Bacteria; phylum Chlamydiota; class Chlamydiia; order Chlamydiales; family FEN-1388; genus SZAS-7. The sequence continues at coordinate 145 of JAJFUY010000043.1, forward strand.
AAGAGCGGTAAAAAATTACCGCACTCCAAAGGCCTTCGGCCAAATGTCCAAACTCGAGGGTCGCTGAAGCGACCTCACCAAAAATTCAGCTTATGCAAGTCACTCCAAACAAAACAAATACAAAACACGGTTTTTTAATAGACGAGCATGTAGACGAGTTTGGCGACGAGGAAGTACATGAAGGTGGAGAGGACGTCGTTGCAGGCGGTGACGATGGGGCCTGAGGCTACTGCTGGGTCAACACCTACTCGGGCAAAGAAGATTGGGGAGATGCTGCCCAGGAGGGTGGCTGTAAGGCAGGCACCAAAGACACCGCTACTTACAATTACACCTAAAACAACAGGGTCGTTACTTACGGCGTGAGCGCCTAATCTATTTAAGGCATATACTACAACGCCACATAACAAGCCAAAGATTAGGCCGATAAGTGAGCCTATGCCAATTTCACGTGTGACCATTTCGCGCTTTCTACCGGATGATACTTCGCCCGTTGCAATACCACGCACAAAGAGCGTACTACACTGAATGCCTACGTTGCCGGACATTCCGGTGATGAGCGGTACAAAGAATGGAACCACTGCAAACCAAGGCGCACCATTAAAGTGGGCAAGGCCTGTAGCAGTTACTAGTCCTGCGCACAGGGTTACCAAGAGCCAGGGAGCACGCAAAATAAAGCGTGTCCAGATGGGGTCGTCATCTTCTAGGGCTTCTGCGGTACCGCCGATGCTTGCAATAGTCTCGTCGGCCATGTCTTCCATCACTTCTACGATATCTTCGTTTGTGATGATGCCAAGAAGCTTATTTGTTTGGTCAACAACCGGTAAAATAGGTAATTTATAGCGCTCGATTAAGTCTACAACCTCATCGCGAGGTGCATCTGGGCCTATTTTATGTAAAACCGGACGCATAACCTGACGTATGGGCAGATCTTTAGCGTTTACTATCAAGTTTCTTGATGGCACAACGCCCATGAGCTCTTTTTCGTCGTTTACCACAAAAATACTGTGCGTAAGTTCTATGCCTGGGTTATCGCGAATCTGCTGGGCAACCTGGCGGATGGTAGTTTGCATAGGAAACGAGAAAAATTCGTTTGTCATCAAACGACCAGCAGAGTCGAGGCCATGGCGCAATAGCTCGCGGATGCGCTTGGCTTTTTCGGTTTCTACAAGGTCTAAAACACGTCTACAGCGTCTATCTGAGAGATCTTCTAGTACGCAGACAGCATCATCGGGTGCCATTTGGTCAACAAGGCGTACAATTTCTGCGTCACTTGTCTGGCGAAAGATTGCCACGCGAGAATTTGTGCTTACGTTGATGATGAAGGTAACTTTAGCTTCAAGATCAGGTAAATTTTGAAATACTACATGGCGTACGCTTGTTGGCAGGCGCGTTACGGCATAGGCTAAGTCAATAGGGTCATGTTCTATAGCAATTTTTGCCAAATCATGCAGAATTACCTGCGCTGTTTGCATATGAAAGGCCGCTTCTAGCTTTTCGTCTAAAAGGTCATTAATTTGGCTTGTGGGAGAATCTAGTGGCGATGTGCTGGCAGGTGTATGCGTTTCTTGTTCGTGATGTGTTTCAGGGATGTGGGTATTTATCTCAGTCATTACACTTGTTCCCAGGGCAGCTTGTCCAAATATAATATGCTATTTGCGACTCTTTAGCAAGTCAAATGCACATTTGCTTTAGAAATTGGTTGTCTAGAACTGTGTCTTTAGAGTAAACTTGCTTAGATTTTTTTACTATAACTAGAGTTATCATGACACAAACCAAATCCAAAGACCTTATCCGTAATATTGCCATCGTCGCCCACATTGACCACGGCAAAACAACATTACTAGACAGTTTGCTGAAGCAATCAAACATTTTCCGCACAAACCAAGCCGTTGGCGAGCGCGTGATGGATAGCTACGACCAAGAAAAAGAGCGCGGCATTACTATTTTTGCTAAGCATACTACGGTTATGTTTGATGACTACACCATTAACATTATCGATACTCCTGGCCACGCGGACTTCTCTGCTGAAGTTGAACGTATTTTGGGTATGGTAAGCTCTGTTCTGTTACTTGTTGATGCGCAAGAAGGCCCGATGCCACAGACTCGCTTTGTGTTGTCAAAATCGCTTAAAATGGGTCTTAAGCCTATTGTTGTAGTAAACAAAATTGATAGACCATTTGCAACGCCAGATCAGGCTCTTGACTTAACGTTTGACCTCTTCTCAGAGCTTGGCGCTACAAACGAACAGCTAGATTTTCATTACTGCTACGCATCAGGTCTTACAGGTTTTGCTATTAAAGGCATCAACGATGAAAGAAAAGACATGCGTCCCCTCTTTGAAATGATCGTGGACCATGTAGCACCGCCAGAAGGCGATGAGACAGCTCCATTCTTAATGCAGGCCTCAACTATCTTCTACGATGATTACGTAGGTCGTCAGGCATGCGGCAGAATCCGCTGTGGCCAGATTGCAAAAGGCCAGTCAGTCATTCACGTTGACCGTGCTGGTAACCAAAAACGCTGCACTATCTCACGTATCGAAGGCCACATCGGTCTAGAAAGAAACGAGTTAGAAGTTGGCCACACAGGTGACATCGTTATCTTATCTGGTATCCCAGATGTTACAATTGGCGACTCTATCTGCGATCCTAATAATGTTGTATCACTTCCTCCAATTCAGCTTGATGAGCCAACAGTTTCTATTGATATTACTGTTAATACAAGCCCATTTGTAGGTAAAAGCGGCAAACACGTTACCATGAACAAGCTAAAAGAAAGATTTGAGCGTGAAAAGCGTGCAAACATTTCTTTGAAAATTGACTTTAACTCAGGTGATCAAGAAGTAATTACTGTTGCAGGCCGTGGTGAGCTTCACCTAGCGGTTCTTGTAGAAGCACTTCGTCGTGAAGGCTATGAAATGAGCCTTGCTAAACCTCGTGTAATTATCAAAGAAATTGATGGCGTAAAGCATGAACCATTTGAAATGGCAACGGTTGAAGTACCAGAAGAATATTCTGGCGGCGTTATTGAAGAGCTATCACGCCGTAAGGGTGAGATGCAATCGCTTAGTACCACACCAGAAGGTATTACTCGCATGCAGTTTCTTATCCCAACACGTGGCTTGATGGGCTATAGAAGTGCATTCTTAACACAAACTCGTGGTCTTGGTATTCTTACTTCGATTTTTGAAAGCTATATGCCAGTAGCCGGAGCCATCCCAGGCAGAAAGCTTGGCGTTATGATTTCAAGCTGCCCAGGCCGTACTACTCCATATGCAGCGTTCCAATTACAAGAGCGTGGCGTGTTGTTTGCCGGCCCAGGTGATGAAGTGTACGAAGGTATGGTAGTTGGCGAGCACTCTCGTGATAACGACCTTATCATCAACATCACAAAAGAAAAGCAGCTTACAAACGTACGAGCATCAGGAAGTGACGAGAACATTATTCTTACACCTCCTCGCCTCTTCACACTAGAACAGGCTATGGACTACATCCAAGATGATGAACTTGTAGAAGTAACACCTGCTAAAATCCGCATGAGAAAGAGATATCTTTCTGAAATTGACCGCAAGCGCGGGGGCAAGTAATTCGATTAAGTAGGGGGCAAGTACATGTTTGAGCTGTTACATTGGTGTTTTACAAGAACATCAAAACACACAACACTTTCTGATAAGCCCCTGAATGAAGTTATCGTAGATTCAAAAGTAGAAAGTGCGAAAAAGCTCGTGCTTTCTACGTCTTCTCATGAGACCCACTCACCTATTCGTCATAGCGGCCCTAAGCGAGCTATTGTTCGCGTTCCAGAATTAGATAGTGCCTTAGCCTTTGCAAAACTAGATGAAGCAAAACGCTCGCTTCAGGCATTTATTGATGCAAGCAACCTACAAAAAGCGCACTTTTTAGCTACAGCACATACACCAAAATCAGCTTTAGAGTATCTCGAGATACGTGTACGCGCTATTGTTGACTCACTTGGTAGGCAAAAAGAAGTGGACGGCCAAGATACGCTTGTAACTGGATTTATTACGGCGCTTACCTCCAAATCTGAAAGGATATCTAGAGAGTACATACAGACTCACCTTCTGCCAATTTTTACGGCATTTGGCATGCAAAATTCTACCCGACTTATGCAGGAGTATACCCATGAGCTCTTTTATGAATATAGTGCCTGCTTACGCTTTACTACTAGCTTTGCCAAGTCATATGCAAAATTAACATCAGATGTTCTGTCGTTAATTAGGCTCATTGATGAATCAGAAAAATATATCGACGTTGACCCTGCTACAAGAATTGAGGCTATCTTAGTAAACTTGCGAGGTGTGTTAGAAACTCCAGCCTACGGCCTTATGCGTGCTGATGAATCAAATGCCTGCATACGATACCTTCACACCCTTGTACTTGGCTCTACAGCTCATGCAGAAAACTTAAGCTCAAGCCTACATTTGGGACGCGCCTTTTGCGAAGAAGCAAAAGACAAAATTCATAGAGTAAACAGCCTTGGTGATATTATCATTAATGCAAGGGAAACAGCTGTCAGTGCCGGTTTTTTAGAAGACGATGCTACGATTAGCGATAATGTAGTAGCTAGAACTGCAGAGCGCTATTTACCTATAACTTGCGCCGAAATGATTTCTAAAGTAACAGATGTTGTGGCTGTATATGCGAAATTTAAAAAAGCGGGAATTCCCTTAAAAGATGCTATAGTGGCTACTGCGCGTCATGCCAAAGCATACTTTTATGAAGAAAGCCGAGACTATCGAGGTATTTATGGCAATAGACCCACGGCTTTATATGTAGAAAATTTGCAGTCTACAAATGGCAATAACGTCTCGCTGCGTGCCATTGTTGGGGCATCTCCTGCAACAGGTTTTTATGTGCAGCCAGAGTTTAGAGCGCAACTTCAGGCAATAGAAAACCGTGCCAAGAATCATGATGATGATTTGCCTTACAAGTACACCTCGGTTGTGTTTACCAATATGCAAGAGCGCTTTCATGGCCGTAAATGTGAAAGTGAGCAGTCAGAGGCTCTCATGTACCTCAATGAGCGATACACCTCTATCCGCGCTTCAACGTTGCCGGCTGACCCGCTTGCGGGGTACAAGAAATATGAAGAGAGTTTGAAGAACATACTTTTAAAGCAATTGCAATCTGATCAAGCTTTTACTCTCGAAATTTTAGATATAAGTACAAATTACTATTTTGACAAAAAATACAAAGAGCGTCTGTTACAAGTATTCCCGCTCTTGGTGGATAAGGCGTATGCTATAATAGATCAACAAACAGATATTTCTTCTGAGAAAAAAATAGCAAAATTTGGTGACCTTGTAAACCTCTGTATTACGCGCTATCTTGAGATTTTAGGCGATGAAAAGAGTAAATTAGTGTTTCGAAATTGTTCTGTAACCTCAGATCGCGCCTGGATGCTCAACTGTGAAATGCTCCATGCTTTAAACAAAAAAGCGCAAGTCACGGCACGTATTGCCGTAAGCCGATCAAACCTCACAAAACGAAGACTATCATTGAAAAAGAGAATAGAGCGAATAGCCTCGTTTAGTCACAACAAACAGATAAAAGAGCAAATAGAGGTCCTCCTGCAAGAAATGGTAGAGCTTGCCTCCAACGACAAGACCTTAAAAACAGTAGATATTCAATACCCAGGGTGTCTTCCGGAAGATATTCCGCAAGATCCTACTCCTCGCCAAACGCGACTTCTCTTCTGATCTTATTCTTATTCTTATTCTTATTCTTATTCTTATGAGCCTTTTGCAAAACTTGCAAAAGGCTCGAATTTTCTTAGACTGTAATTGAAAAAACGAGAAATTAAAAAGTCAAGAATCTTGACAGAACAAAATCCCTTTTCTGGTATATTGTGAATCGCAAAATAACAACAAAACACC
>JAJFUY010000045.1 GCA_021372185.1 Chlamydiales bacterium
ACTTAAATTATGTATTTTCTCTGCGCTCTCTGCCGCTCTCTCTGCGGTGTTTATTTTTATTGCTAAGTGAAAAAATATTCACCGCAGAGAAAATACAGAGAGCGCAGAGTTCAGAAATTATTTGCAAGTCTTGTAATTCCATCTCTCAGCTTTGCAACATTAAAATTAATCAGCAATCCTAGCCTGCATTGGGAAAGCTTCAGATAAGATGTTAGTTGAGCAAGATGAATTGGAGCTACTGTGGTAACAGCTTTGATTTCCACCACAACAGTATCGTTAACCAACAAATCTAGTCGGTAACCACAATCAAGGTTTACGCTTTTATATCGCAAAGGAAGTTCAACTTGCCTTTCAACTTTCAGCCCTCGTTCTTTCAGTTCAAATGCTAAACATGCCTCATAAGTAGACTCTAATAATCCAGGACCAAGGATACGATGCACTTCAATTGCAGCCCCGATAATAATTCCAGTTAGCCTATTCAGTTCCTCTATGCTCTCGGCTGTTTTCTCTGCGGTGTTTATTTTGTTCAAAATACTCATCCTTGTTCCCCAGTATTAAGTATCAGTCAGGCAGCATAAGAAAATGCAATTTTTTTATGTATTGAAATTTGAAATTAGGACAAGAAAAAAATATTCACCGCAGAGAAAATACAGAGAGCGCAGAGTTCAAAAATTAGTGTGAGTTTGACCATGTATTTCCTCTGCGCTCTCTGTATTTTCTCTGCGGTGAATATTTTTAAGTTGCTTAGCATGAATTGCTTGACACCACCCTATAATTTATATGTTAAATGTTTTAATATGTGGTTTTGGGGTGAATGCGTATGTCTATACCAGAAAATCGTGAGTTTTTTCGCACATCAGATACTACCTATTTAGGGGAAATTTCCAATCCTAAAAATTCTGAAAAAATGGAAGTTTCCGTTCAGTTCAAGAGCTATCTTGATAGAAGAATTGGTCCAGAACAACGACGCGATATAGTCACCCAAGTCTTTAACCAGATGAAAGATTCTGACAAAGACAAGATTTGTAGTGGTGAGAAGGATGTCTACTTTAGAGCAAACGGCAAGGTTTACTACCTTACCCCAAAGTCGCATCTGTTTACACGATCAGTTGCGCGCGTCTTTAGGTTTTTAAAGCTCATTAAAAATCCTTCTAAAGTTGAATACAAAATTAAACCATCACGAACTCTAAATATCTTTTTTAGAAGACCACTTCTCACTATTTTCTCAGAAAAACCTCCAAGATTGATCATAGACGACCTTGCAGGTGTGCTACGAGAAACTACTGCATATAATGATCCGTTCACAGAGCTCTCTACAAGGCTGTTTCAAGATTTTGAGCCATTTCATGAGTGGCGTGATGTAAAAGATGAACAAAACCGAGATGCCAGCCAGTACCAGCTTGTGATACTTGGTGATTCACTTGCAGCCGTAACAAGAGATGTAAAAAAAGTGACACGCGAACAGGTGCAAGACACCATCAAGGCCTACAAAAAGTTTGTAGTGGATGAATTTGGCCAAGAGGTACTCGATCGCATCCAGACAACGTATGAATTTAGCCTCGACACTATTACAGCCCTGACTCCTGAGATCGTCTACAGAATAAATGTAGGCACAAGCCATATTGAAACATCTGATGTCACTATGCTTGCCGACGCGTTGCACAACAACAAGCCCCTTCCAAATAGGCTAGAGCGTAAAGTTGATAGAACTACGATGCAAAACCTGGATCCAAAAAAACCAGAAGATTTTGCCACGCTCATGAAGATACTTTCTCATAGCGAAAAAGACCACGAAGCGATTTTTACCGGCAGAAAACTGCACGGGAAAATAAGCTCATGGTATACCCAAGGTGATGAAGGCCGCTTTAAACCATGGGCTGACCAGCAAGAATTTACGCAAACCTGCTTTAAAATACCCGAAAGAGACTGGAAGTGCTTTTATGAGGACTTGGCCATGATTCTCTGCAAAAAGCACCTCCACCAAAAAAATCTTGATGGCACCTATCGGCTAGGCGCCTTAATACCCGCTCCAAGAGATGGCCACAACCCGCAAGAGTATTATAAAGTAACAAGCTGGATACATAACTCTCGGGGCATATTTTCTTATACTTTAGAGCCCGCTTGTCCCAATAGCCACCTACAAGTGATTAAACTCTATCGTAGCACTTCTGTAAGCGCCTATAATTTAGATGGAGCCGCGTCATATAAAAACGACTTTAACCCAATCAACCCACCAGGCTATGAAGGCTCTCACCTTCTAGAACAGTACGAAATGCCCTTTTTTCAAGAACGGACTATTCCTGTATGGGTAGGCTATCAGCATGCGGCAGAAATCAATCTGGTGCCAGGGTCATTGTGGGCTGCAAAAAATGCTCTTCTCTCGGCAAATAATGAACTGATCCTTGATATCAAATCCACATACATAAAACCTACGCTCAAGCAGTTTATAAGAACCCATGATTCAGAATTTATGGATCTTATTGCAGATGCGCGCAAAAACAGGCTCATAGGCACCTATAGCTCGTGGTATTTACTTAATAACTCTCTCAGAAACACTGTGCGCTATGATTATAGTGAATCATCAAAGGAAGTGCGTCACCTCAAGCAATTTCTTGAGCTCGCTGCCACGCATCCAAACACTCAAAAACAAGCCCAAAAGCTCTTAGAAGTGTGGAATCAGCCACAACGCGCTCCAAGTGCTGCAGACAATGAATTTATCCAACAACTTAAAAGCTTTGAGGACCAAAGTGCCTCGTGCCCGCCTTCAGAGCAGCAACAAGTGCTGACAGACTGGAATAATTTTTTACATAGCCATGCGGTATCGCTCGGCGAGAATGTAGAGGCTAAAAAAGCACAAAGCGTAGATTTTGTGGGCCACAGCCTAGGCGCTGCCTGCGCCCAAAGGTTTTTGGTGGCCTATACTACAGATAAACGTAGAATCCCCCTCCCTAATCAGCAGATAGCTGCAAGGCTATTTGATGACCCAGCCATCATACAGGATGATAATGACGCCTTTATACAATTTGGAAATAAACATGGCGATCTAATGGCTAGCCTAAAAGCCAAATTTGCTATAGTGCGACGGCAAGAAGCAGGAGACCCAGTGCCCTCAAGTGGTGATGTGCACTTAGGGGCCACCAAAACCTCCCAAGAACAGGCACGCACCTATAAATGGCTTCAGTTTGACGCAGCGGTGCAAAAGGCAAGCTCAAAGGCCATAGACCCCCAAGTGCGCGATTATACCACTGCTCATGGCAGGCTCTATGCCGGCGCCAAAGTTAAAAAGGGCAAGTGGTATAAAAATATGGTTAAAGAAGCCCAAATAACCCTACAAATGACCCACCCAGACGATAAAGTGCAGCTAGAAGACCTTGAAAAGCGCCAAAAAGCGGCCCAAAGAGGCGATTATAAGATCACCCACTACGACTCAACCACCCAGTATCAGTTTGACATGCCCAAAGATAAAGAAGCCTGGGAGCACCTCTCAGAAATATGGGACATGCCCTTTAGATTCACCCCAATCTACGCCGAACGCCTCCGCACCTACATGAGTGCTGCCTTCAGATCAGGTTTTTTCAACTCAGTAGTCCCTGCCATCATAGCCCAACTAGCCCACGACAACCCAGAAGACGACATCGCCCACGGTGACTGGAAAAAGCACCGCAAAGAAGATGGGGTGTTTGTGGTAAAGGATACACCCGTAGATAAATGAACGGCGTATCCAAAATCTCAACGATTAAAACGATAGAACGATAAAAACGATAAAATACAAAAAACAAATGCAAAATTGCTTCGCATATAAGAAATGCCTCTGAAATTAGATAAAATCGGATTTTCATATTGTTTTAGAGCCCGCATACGGGCGACTGAGAATAGCCCACCGTGACCGCAGGGAACGGTGGGACTACGTATCAATTTCCCCTGGAGCCCGTTTGAGGGCAATTGAATCACGCGATTGAATCGCCCTCAGCCGGGCTCTGATGCTTTTTGTACCCATTCCCCACCGTTCCCTGCGGTCACGGTGGGCTATTCTCAGTCGCCCGTAAACGGGCTCTAAAACATGACTGCATTTCTATTTTCCATTATATTTTGTATTCTATCGTTCTTATCGTTACATCGTTTTTATCGTTTGGGAAATCACACACCTTCTTAATCAAATCTTGTTAATAAAATTATTTATAAAAATGCCAGTTTTTGCTATAATTGTTAGCAATTATGAATATTAATGGAACTGAACTACAAGTAACTCGCAATGCTACTCTCGGGTTTTCACCAATTCAGAGGCTGAAAAATGGGGTGAGGCACCTTACACTTGCCCTTGAGAATGAAATTGCGCTCTTTAAGGCTGATTTTTCTCGGCGCGTTTCGGTTAAGTACCTCCTTGAGCCTATTCAGATTGCTGTTCAAAAGGTATTTAAGCAGGTAGTTCTAGCGCCTCCTCCTCCACCTATCCCCGCTCCTGTGAGCTTTCCTGAGGCTGAATTGCCCAAACTCCCTCGGATTCAGAACGAAGAGGCAGAAAAGATTGCCATTCAGGAAAAATCCCTCTTACGAAACATTCCCGATGCGCCTCCGGCACGAAAAATTGACCACGAGCTCATCCGTATCTTTTCTGAATCTAGTGGGGATTATGATCTTGCAAAGCTTTTAGAATACTGTGATAAGCACCCCACTTTTACAGGCCACAAGGATCTTCTTGCAACACTCAAGAGTGCAACTACTAAAGAGCAACAAGTTGCCTCAATTATTGCTATGGGCAAAACTGAAGAGCATCTTGTTACAGCCGATGCTGAACTTTTACAACTTGCCAAAAACTTTGCTTTAGAAATTGGCAATCTTACCCCTGGTCAGTCGCAATACCTACCCTATGTGTTACGAAAAGAAGCGATTGTTGGCCAAAGTACTTTTGATACCGTTATGAATGCGGCAAAAAACACTTTTTCCCAAGTGAAAGGGCAATTTAAAGCAACAGCCACAGTAGAACAAAAAATTGTAGATTCGGCTAAAGCCAAAAAAGATGCCGTTCTCGCGTATGCCAAAAAATTCCTACCAGAAAGCATCTGTAAAGCCATAGAAAAAAGCCTACTAGAAGACCTTAAAGATATTTTTATTGACAACACGTCTGGGCTGCAGAGCCAAGAATTTGCTGAAAAACTTTGGGATTCTTTAAGCAAACACGGCGTTCAGGGCACTGTAGAAAAAACAATAACCGATGCGTTAAATGAGCAGATGGAAAATATTCAGGCTCATGGCAATGGCATTTTACAAGAACTACCCACACACGTGCCGCTAGAAGCCCAAACTATTCTATCAGAGTCAGGCTATCACCTAAGCCACCCTCAGGGCTGGCTACATGTAGAAAAACAGCCAAATAACACCCTCACAGTCACTCTTTATGCCAAAGCAAGTCGGCTTGATCTACCAGGAACAACACCGCTTGTAATAGAAAACATCCCGCAAGAAACACTCGATAGCGGCCTTATCTACCGCCTCCTCTCATTTAATGCGTGGCCCGCGTGGAACAAGACAAAAGCATTTACCTATAACGATTTTTGTACCGGCTTTTTAAACGAACTCGGCACACCATCTCACCCAAAAGATACCGATGCAAAAAAACGTGCTTTTTTGGGGCAGATTTCATCCAACAAAACATCTCAAATACTTGGGCTTATTGCCTCCAAAATATCACCTGAACCAGTTTTTTGTTTATTTACGCTTAAAAAACAGGCGCTACTAGATGGCTGGGCAACAACTAAACACCATGCAGATGAGCTACACGCTCGCGCGCTCTTACCACTAGCAAAAAGCCTCTTTGAAGATGCCAAAAAATTACGCGCTCAAAACCTTATCACCGCTCTTGAATATGAAAAGATAGAAGCTACCTACCTAGACCTTGCCATGATAGAGCCTCCAGAAAAAATAGGCTTCTTAGATGCACTAAAACCAGGATCTGGCATTACAAGTGCCTTCCCGGTTATAAAAGAGGTAGTGAAAGAAGTTCTTGGCGACGAAGCTGAAAAGACTGCCGATGTATTCATACAAGAAGCTACAAAATTTACATCATCGACTGCCCCAAGTCTTGCTACAACCATATCCGGAAGTGACTGGAAGGATATAACGGGTGTAACCCAGGTAAATAGATGTATTGGGCTTATAAAGAACTTTCGCTTATCGCTATATCACTCAGTGCGTCTATTGAGCGCTGTGCTTTCTGTTGTAAATCACCGATTTATTGGCTCACTACTTGGCTTTGCAGTACATTTGGGTCTTGTACTTACGGTGCCGGGTTATGCACTCTTGGCCCCAAGCTTCTATCTTTTAGTGAGTAAAATTGTCATACAGTATGGAATTCAGGCACTTTACACATTATTGCCAAGCAGTATGGCTAATTATCTTCAGGCAGCATCAAGCTTTATCCAAGAGATCAAAGACTACTTTTATAAAAGAATCAAGCTTGCAGCCTTAAAGACGTTTATTTACTTTGTGGTTGATCCCAAAACCCTTCAATCACTTATCTCAACTGCCAAATCCTTGCAGCAGACTTTGATAAAAGAGGGACAGCTTTCTTTTGACTTACCCAATCATAAAATTGCCAGCACAAATATTACTCCAACCCCAGTAGTACTACAGCCAACCTTTTACGTTCCACCTCGTGATAAGCCAGCCATTCCAACCGATGCCGTGGCATTTACACCCGATGTTCTTGATTCATGGCTGACTCCCTTTAAAGACAGTCCCAAGTTGAGTGTTTTCTACCTTATAGAAAAAATCAGCAGTATGCCAATACCTGTACGTGGACAGCCAAATCCTGTTTGGGATAACGTTAAAGATATCCAGCAGACCATTGTAAGCCTTGACAACCTAGCAAAAGCTCTCTCAATTAGGTACGAACGTGATGATACTACAAAATCCGGTGAAACTATAGCCATCCACGCGCTGTATGCTGTAGTTGACTATCTAGCAAGAAAAGACCCTGCAAGCCACATGGCAGATCTGCCTGTAACGCATGCACCCGAATTAATGAGGTGGACAAGTGAAATCACCACACAAGTGCCTAATCAAACGCTTTATAACCAGTTACAGGATATTGCCGCCTACTTTGAATTTGATGCCAATAAGCGTTATACAGAAGATGAAGTAAACACCCGATCTCGCTCTACACTATTTCATCAAGGCACTAAAAAGAACGAAACGTATAAAGACTTGGTGATCTCTAGTTTTCTTGCTGAAACCCTTTATGATGACTCTGTTCGTCTTTATCACTCTAGGCACTCTCGAGCCTATCAGTACTATAAAACGTTAGCAGAAGATCCGCAAATTCAGCAAAGAATGACCACACCGGCAGATGGCAATGACTTTGATAAGATTATAGAGCTCTATTCAGACCCAATAACCGCCACTCACCCAGAAGGCATACTCCCCCAAAGCTTTAGAACACTCCGTCTTATAGATACGCTTGCCCACAACGTATTTAGAAATGTCGGAAGACATGGCACAAGAAGTAATCCCCCCAGTTTGCACTTTAAGAAGATAAGCAAAAACACCTTCTTTGCGCCTCTTTTATCAGCAGATGCTGAATTACGCGCAGACTTTTCAGGCATGGTAAAGGGAAAGTATAGAACTCCTCCAACAGAATCTTTTGCACACGATGTCACGACCCAGCTCAACACAACCGAGATCGAAAAATCACGTGGGGCAAAGTTTCTGATGCATCCAGGAGTTGAATCTCAAAACTCCACCATCATAAACATCCTTCAAGATGTTCAAGCAAAAGACAAACTGTTCTTTACTCTCTTCTTTAGCACGCAAGAAAAAATCAATCTAGAGCTTATTACCAGCAATAAATCGGATATGCTGGTTCGGACGCTTGCATTTTTTAAGAACTTCCCTGAAAAGCTACTCGATAAAAACTGTAGAAAGCTTTTTTCTGTCTTTTTGCTGAATGCCGGTGCCCTACAGCTACAGCTACAAGAACATCCGGCTTTTGCGGCTCATATAAATGACTATTTTATGAGCTTTTTAGACAACCCCACGCTCAATCAAAATGAACTAGTATTCAACTACCTCATCGAGCAGGTTTCCACACTTGAGGCCTTACACCCTGGTTTATTCCCTCATTTTAAATCTCGTTTAAGACAAGAAATTGATAGAATAGGAAGGTGCCAAAAAAGCTCGATATTACTTAGTGAGCTGCTATCTACTCTGCGGTTTATAGACATAGCAGCCCTACCACGTGATCAAAGAAACCAGGCTCTACTAGACATATCACGGTACATTTTTTCTGACTTCAGTCAGAGCTCCGATTACATTTTCCACCGCTGGAAATCTTTTCTTTTTGAAACAGCAGAATGCGATATCTCATTTAGAAAAGAGCTTTTGTCTTGCATCCTCAAAAGACCTTTGCAACCAGGCGAAGAGAATGTAGATATCATTTCATTACTCACAAGCCCTGTGCAACACAATAAAGAGCACGAGGAGGTTGTAAAAGCTACTGCCGGGTACGTGCAGAAAAATACGCTCAAGCTAGACCTTAAAGACACTGTGAAATATGGAAATACTGGTGTATCTATAGACAGAAAAACGGGCCAAATCTTTTTAGAGCACGAGTCAAAAAAATATATCCTCGTTACAGATGCGAGTTTTACTGCAAATGGGTCTGCACACTGGTTAGAAACTGGTACATCTGAAAACCGCAGAGTACTTGTCACCAAAGACACTAAATGCATACAAGAGCTATTTATTGATAAAAAAGATGAAGTAAAAGTACCTCTTGATACAGTAACACACAATCTTGGACTTCTTTCTTGGATCTGCCCTCTATCACAAATTGAAGCATTTTGCACAAAAGATGCTCCCGAAAAAATTAGCCGAATTGTTCTTCCTAACGTCGATCTTCGTTTTGAGTCTCGAGTGGTAAATGGCCAAGAAGAAATGGTTTCGACTAATTTTAATAACTTTTACATAAAGCGCGATCAAAAGCTACCGGCCTTAAGTGATACTCCACAATACCTCGTGTTAGAAAATCACAAAAAAGAGCAGATTGTGCTTATCCCCAAACAAAGGGAGCTCACTTCTACTACCACATACCTCTCTAATACACTAGCTCAAACAGCACTGCCTCACTTTATCACAAAACTTGCTGACCAGATTGTTACAAAAGATGCCAAAACAAGCTATTATGTCTACTCTGTGAACAAATCTGGGGCACTAGATAGCAATGACGCTCAAGCTATTGCCAATAGAGTCCTCCACTATGTGAGCACAAATACCCCACTCTCTTGCAAAAAGTGGCTCCAAAAGCTTGAAGATGCGAGCAGAATACATCCGTTTACTGATGATGTGTACGAACAGATCCACATGATGATGGTACCCCTTTTAGGGCTGCCAGATGCCCAATGGCTTGGTGTGGGCTTAAAACTGGCTGCAATATCACGTAACAACGCGCTGTTACACAACCATTCACGAAGAGCCCCCTTCTCTCTAAAGATTTTAGATGAGATTAATGGCAAAGCAGATGTACAAACCAATTTTCTCATCTTCTGGACCCTCTTACAGCTTGGCTACACGCATTATTTAGGCCATTTAAGAAATGGGGCCAAAAATATACTTACCCCCCATGAAGAGCTATTACTTTTGCATGAAATTGGGAGAGTAAGCTCTGAGCTTGTAGGTAGTAAACTGCCAAATGATGACACCTACCTTGACTCAATTTTTGAGCCGCAGCTCATGCTAGAGCAGCTTGCTATGTCACCAGAAATTGTGCACCGCTACCAACAAATTAAGCATGATCTCAAAGAGCCCATAACCACAAGAGAAGCCTTTAACTACTTTTTGTATTTAGCTATACAGGCGCCCCCTATACCGCTCGA
Organism: Chlamydiales bacterium; assembly: GCA_021372185.1. Taxonomy (GTDB): domain Bacteria; phylum Chlamydiota; class Chlamydiia; order Chlamydiales; family FEN-1388; genus SZAS-7. The sequence goes on from JAJFUY010000045.1 coordinate 9,870, forward strand.
AGATACCTCTGGCTCAGTTTTAGCTCAGGCATCAAATGCCTTAGATAGAGTTCAAGGCGGGCTTGATAAGGCCACAGGTCTTGTTGCACACTATTTGCAGTTCAAAGCACAAAACCCGGTCTCCGTCTTAGATCAAGATTTTCTTGCAAAAGTGGCTCGAGTTGGCTTTGCAAAGATAACGCACACACAGCACTACCAAAATGCTCAGTTTCATAACATCAACATCTTGAAGATACTCGTAAAGCCCTATCCAGATCTAAAAAATTTAACGCTCTCTTTAAATACTGAACTTAACGCCTCATTTGCCTCAGATTTTCTGGATATGGCCCCAGCATACTTCTGCTTAGCTACAAGACGCGCCCCTAAACACCTAACAGAACAAGAAACAGCTCAGTTCTTGCAAAAATCAGATCGCTTCAGAAAAAATTTAGGGCTGCTTGTTGGAAAATATAATTCTACAGAAACAGAACTCATCAACTTGTTTAAAGGGCTCACTAAAGGCACGCCAATATCAGATGCTCTTTTTACCTCTATAGAAAAGTACTGGTATGGCCATGATTCATCCATTGTAGATATCCTGAAGAAAGACTACTCTACTAGGACATCGGAAGAAAAAGTTATCTTCCAGAATGCACGAACTGTTGAATTTGAAATTACAGGCTTCGTAAATCAAAACTTAAGTGCGTTTAACCCCCAAATTTTAACTCCAGAGATACGCTCTCACTTTTTGCAAAAGTTTGAGTACTGGAAGTCTAAGGGCGCCTCTAAAATGGCCCAAGATGCCGTGTTTTATGGCACCTATCTCTATAACCCAATATCTATTATTGGCTACACCAGATGGGCCTACAACCTCTTGTGGGCAGCTCGCACTGTAGTTAACACCTCACATAAAGTCTCATTGCTGCAAAAGGCAACAAAAGCGGCTGTTGTTGATTCAAGGCAAGCATGTGTTCCAGAGCAAATTGCAACACACGCCCAAGTGAGAGAACAGCACCTTAACACCCTCTTTTCACAGATTTTAAATGAGTTTTTTGATATCTCAACAGTAGCTCGGCCATCATGCACACAAGAAATACGCTCATACCCTGTTAAAAGTGACACCTCAGCATTAGATGCCGCCTACAATGGCTTAAACCAAAGCATAAATGATTTTGCCAATCGTGAAGCTGATGTAGTCACCACCACAAGCCTCAAAAATGGCAAAAAAGCTGAAGACCTCATTCAAAAAATCGATCTTCTGAAGAACGAGATTGTTGCCTACGAAACAAAAACAAAAAAAGATATCGAAGAGTTTGTAAACGACCGGGTAAATAGAGGCAAAAAACGCCATGAATTGCATACTTTATACACCTTTGACGATATTGAAAATGCGTTCATACGCGGTCTTGAAACCACTCTTGTTACATTTACTGATGAAGAGCTTACGCTTTTACAAGAAAAGCTCTATTTATACCAGATTACGCACTCACGAATTGCCTCACTTGTCGACTGTAAAGATGTGACCAAAATAGGCTCGCTACTAGCAAGACGACGTGTCTATACATTAGATAAAAATCAGCCCGAAAAATGGCTGAGAGCAAAACTTGCCTTTGAATCACGTACGGGCCACTTTCTCTGGAAAAAACCCATGGAGCAGCTACAAAAGATGCTCTTTGGTGAGCACAAAAAGCAAGTACTAGAACTGATCATGGCAAGTGGGAAAACCTTTTATGGCATACCTACGACTGACTATATGCTAGCAGACGCGGATAACCTACTTGTAAACATCTGGCCTGCAGGCTTAGCACCTATTAACACACAGAATATTGGCTTACAGTCACGTCTTGTCTTTGACACGCCAGCATCTAGCGCCACAATTGTACGACAAGAGGGTTGGGAAGTTGAATCTGTCATGGCCTTGTATAGAAATTTAAAAGCAATGCGCCATAATTCTGGCCACTACAATATGACCCAGAGTGATGCACAAGCGACAGAATTAAAGTTTTTAGAGCTTTGCCTACTCAACAAAAAAGGCAAAAAAAATGTAAAGACACTTATCTACCTAAAAGAGTGCGTAAAACTCCTACGCACATCAGGTGTTGCCCTACCTGATGAAGCACATGATGTCTATAACAGCAGAAAAGAGCTCAACTACCCATTTGGAAAACCCAAAATTTTAGGTAAAAACCTGCTTACCATCATGAATGAAGTGATGTTTCATTTAGCAAACTCCCCTCACTTGGCACTAAAAGGCAGTACATGGCATAAACTTCCTGAGGCCTATTTTCATGAAAAGGTAAAACCGCTTCTTGCAGATTCATTAGTAAAATCAGCTCTTTTAGAGCTATCAGTCGGTGAGCAGGCTGTTTGTAAAGCGTATATTACGGGTGAACTTGACTATATCCCAGATTTTGTCATAAATGGCCCGCACAAAAAAGAAATAGCCTTGGTTAAGGGCATGTTTGAAGAGCTTTTACCGCATATATTAGGTAAAATTATCGATGTGGACTTCTGCAAATCTGAAAACGAAAAAGAGCAATTTGCAAAACCAAGCGTTGCCAATATGTCGCCGCAAAAGCGCTCTGTGATCCAAAACCCGTTTGAAGCCTATATAAAGACCTGTATGATGGCTTTAAGACAGCGTATTGATCCAATCAAAATGCTTTCCTACCTTGTAACGCTTAAAACAAGTGCTCAAGCCGAATCTGCAGCAAGCGCCATACGGTTAAACGCCACTAAATCGGGGAAAATATTTGCCTCATTTGGGCTCAATATGCAGCTAGAAGATGTGCGTGATCTAGTCGAAGTGGCAGATAAAATGGTGGCATCAGATAGATGTACACTTGAGTATGTAAAAACTGAGATTAACCCCCAGATACGCTACTTCCCTAAAAAGCTCTCAAGTAACGCCCAAAACTTTGCATCTATGTTTTCGAGCTTTTACGCTGATACTGGTACTCCCTATAACCATGGGTCATTCCCTGAGGGCACGCACGTGGTGTGGGATAAGGGCACGCTTGGAGAAACTATAGAGCTTCTCCAAAGAAAATGTGCAAGTGCTGATTCTGTACAGGTTCTGAAAAGTGAAGCGCCACTAGAAGTGCTGAGCGAAATGCTACACGAGCATTTTGGAGCTAGTGGCAGAACAATATGCGACCGTGGCGCCCTTTTTAGAGGGATAGATAACCACGTTATTGCTCAAAACATCATGCAGTTTATCACTAAAAATAGAACGGACCTTCAAGGTGTTGTTTTTTATTTAAAAAACCAAGAGTACGTTTTAGAAAAAGGTTCAGATACTCCTATCAAACTAGAAGACTGCACCCTGCCAAAAGAGCAGCTTATCACCTACTTTGACCAATACCACACCTTTGGTGCAAACGTACCTCAAGCAGATGACGCCGAGTGCTTAGTAACAGTTGGTGAAGACATCATGCTGGCACACTTTTGCCAAGCTGTGTGGAGAATGCGCGGCCTAAAAACGGCAAATCAAACGCTTAAAATTATCACGACAAAAAAAGTTGTGGAAGCCATGAATTTGGCCGGCAAAAAACCTACCATCGATGACATCATTACCTTTGCCCTAGAAAATGAAGCGGGAATACTTGCCGATGATAATTTCCACGCCGATAAGCAAAAGCTGCATAACTTTGTAAGAAGAAGAGTGTTAGACAAGATTTTGGCAGCTGATTCTCTAGAAGAATCTGTTGCCCTCGTAAAAGAGTTTGAAGACTTCTTCTGTACCACACTAGATGATGACCCATTTAGCCTCTATGGCAAGATAAAGAAGCAAATAGATCCGCTTGATGCCCTAAAAGAGTACAAAAAAGAGCTTCTTAAAGTTGTTGCCTATGATGATTTAGCTGCCATTGAAGATCAGTTTGAACAGTTTACACCGGGCATCTACCCCGAAAAAGTGTCGGCAACAGATTCTGGCCTTGGCCTTGCTCTAGAACTTGATAACGATCAAAATGAACAGCAGATTGAAGAAATGGAGCAGCAGCAAAACTTGCAGCAAGACCTGCAACAAGACCAAGAGGTAAATGAACTTGTCGATACAATGAGAGAACCTGTCTTTTGGCCCTGGTCAAAGCAGATTGACCCAACAAATCTGCAAGACTGGCTAACTAGCGAGCATCAAGACCCACCACTATTTGGTATTCAAAAAGTGCTCAAAGAAGCTGAATCTGACACGCTAAAAGAGCTGGCTCCTTTCTTTAGCCCAGAAATTCTATCAACAAATAACTTTACGCCGTTAATCAACACGAATTTGCTGCCCTTATATATTCCCCCATTTGGCACGCACCAAAAGCCAATTTTTGAAGTGCTCATTATCACAAAAGATGCGCAACGAAAAATTTTGCTGCTCGACCAAAAAGAAGCCAAATACTGGCGCAAAATGCTAGCCAAAGAGCGCCAAAAACACGAAGTGTACGATCCAACAGTGCAGCTATCCCTATACGACATAACGCTCGGCGCTGTAGTTGCCGCTGGCAAAACAGGCCATAACGAAGTGCTCTTGAACAACGACCCAATCTTCCAGCGATCAATTGCCATGCTCAAATTTTTAAACGGCGATCTGCACTACAACGACAAGCAAGCAAAAGCCTTAGGCAACTGGATCCAAAAATGCGGCCCCGAAAACATGCACACCGCCTTCCTAGAACTCTTCCACGACCACCAAATTGGCACCTTCTCAGGCAGCCACATCGAAACCCTCCTGGCCAAAAAACAACCCCTCCCCACTTTGGTAAAGTAAAAAGTGCCTGGCCTGCATTAGGCATTGCATAGAAATGAGGTTTTTCTTCTGTGAAACGCAGGTCAGGTGTTTTTTTATCAATCTTCTGGTTCAAGAAAATTGCGTAAGTCTACAACTCGATAAAGAAGAGGACTCTCTTCAATTTTTGGAGATACACCTCCAATATGAAAAAGCGCAGGGACTTTTCCAAATCCTCTAGGTATGGAAAGATTATCGCATTTTTCTTTTAGTTCATTTATTAATGAAGAAGGCAATTCATTCTTACTTAATTTGAACTCGCAGACGATAAAACTATTCATTGTAGTTTGGATCAGATAATCTATTTGACACCCTTTCTTTCTTCCTGTGGCTTTTTGAAGGTAGGGATTATCACGTAACACAGTAGCAGGATCCACTCCTAATGTATGTAATAAAAACTCTCTATTTGAGAGTAGAAGGCTTTCGAGTTGAAAACCCATAACTGCGTCCCAGCCCGGGAGTTTTCCTGTAGCTGCCTTTTTATAAGAGCCTTGCTCAATAAGCTCGCGAACTGGTTCTACATATTTTAGTTGAAATCGAAGAAAACAATCGCTAAGTCTATAAAGATTCTGTTTTCCAAGAGCCCCTTTTTTGAAGGTCCAGTGATAATGGTCTGACACAAACCCGGCACCAACCAAATTTTTAAGATATTCGCTTAATGTCCCCCCCTCTTCAAGATTCAATTCTTCTCGGATTTCTTTTTGCGTCTTCATTCCATCGACAAGAGTCTGTAATATTTTTCTATACACGTCCCCTTTTCGTTCAAATAAATCGTGAAAAATTGTCTGAAATTCATTTTTGAGCTGACTCGCAGACTCAAAACAAAGCTCATAGATATTTTGGTCAGCAGTTTCTTTAGGATCGATTAAATCGAGGTACCAGGGAATGCCTCCAGTTACAGATAAAATTTTTAAAACCTCGTAAATTGAGCCGGAAAACCCTTTCTTCCGCAAAAAAAGAACAGATTCTTGAAGAGGTAGTGGTTTTAAATGAATCACTAGAGAAATCCGACCAACAAATCCCGTGCTACATAAGATGTTTTTTTCGATCCAGGTTGAGATGGAGCCGCATAATATCAGTATCAATCCTTGCTTTTTTGATGCCTCTTGATCCCACCAGGTCTTTAACGAACCCAAAAAACTGGGATCTAAACCACCCATCCATGAAATTTCATCAAAAAGAACAACAATTTCTTCATCTCCCATTTGCGATGAAAGAAATCTAAATGCATCAGACCAAGTTATAAAACTGACGCGAGGCAATCCCAGCTGTACACATAGCTGATCCGCAAATTCATCTCTTTGCTTTTGTTGAGAAAATCCGGGTGCTGGAGGAAGTCCAGACAGAGAAATAACTCGCTTTTCTTTTGCAAATTCCTGAACAAGCGTGCTTTTTCCCACACGCCTTCTCCCCTTTATAACAACCAAGGAGGCCTTTTTTAAACGGCGTAAACGACTGAGACGATTAAGTTCTTCTTTTCTACCTAGAAACACATGAAGTCTCCCATTTTTAACAAATGTACCATTTAGGAGAATTAAAAACAAGACCTTAATCTCCTAAAATCTACATTTGTAGGAGCGGTCAGGGCTCTCACATAGCCATGCCTAATGCAGGCCAAGCACTTTTCACAAACCTCTTGAACTTCCTCGATCTTTAGTACAATCCGAGGTTTTGTGCTTCTGCGGCAAGGTCATCTAGAACTTTACGACGAGCAGCATCGTCTTTGTTTTATAATCCATTAAATCCTGAAACAAGACTTTTCTTCGTGTGCCGACTTTGCAAAAGGCGGCTTATAATTCATCAAAATCGATACCTTCTACTTGTTGATACGGCTGCTTGTGCTCAGGAGCGCAGCCGCCTAGCAAAAAGGCCGCGCCTACAGTAGCAACAGTCCCCGCTACCCAACATATGCCGGCGATGTCGTTGTATGTTTCTAGAGAATTTTTAAACAACATGCATGCAGTTTCGTTAACTATTGATTTGTTTAAACATTCATACCCGATGGAGAATGCTGCCTCTTCAGCCGAACTGCTGGTTACAACTGAAGCTACATAGGCTCCGATTGAGGCGACAGCTGTTGCACTGATTGCAGCGATATTTACCCTAATTTTACAATAAAAAACATCTTCACTATCATTTTGATTAGTAATATCTAAACAACTGATGTTGCGAATTGCCTTATTGGCTATCAACCATACTGACACGCCGGTAAGTGTTGGAGCAACAATACCAAAAAGCCGAGAAACAACACCAGAGCCAGAAACAAGTGCTCCCGCTTTCCAGCATGCATGAGCAACAACTGTAGCATTTGTTATATTTTGACATTGTAGACCGGTTTGTGTAACAGCATGCTGATGCCATACTTCACATACGGGCGTCATAACAGTTGTAACAACAGATGCAACACAACTACTAACACCTGCAATAAGTGACAATGACATAACTCATCCTTGGTATAATAAAGCCCTCAGTGATATACAAACCGCTTTTTTTTTGCAACGTCAAAAAGGGACTAGCCTGGGCTGTAAAAAACAAGCGGATTTCAATATATTTCAATACAGGAGACAAAGCGCTCAGCCCCCTTTGTCCTATCTCTACCGAGCTCAGGACGGCCAGGTGTTAACCGAACACTTTAGTCCAGGTATGGGTGATGCTGTTCCAGATTTCTGTTTTGGTGGATAGGGCTTGGTTTTTTAAGGCGGTAAGGCCGTTTGCTACTGCCTGCACGGTTGGTGCAATTACTTTAGTGAAAATTACCGCTGCTATATTGACCACTTTTTTAGTGGCGCTTGCTATGAGGGCCCCTGCTGGTTTTAGAACGTGGGTGCCAAGGAAATTGGCGCATGCCACAATCACGTTAAACACAGGCACAAGAATTTTTTGGAACACAAATGAAGCAGCACTTGCCGTTGCGCGTGCAAGCGGCCGAAGTAGGTGCTGATGAGTGAACTTAGCAAGCGATGAGATTGCATTTAGGGCGGGTGTTACTACGTGCTGGAACGTCCATACTACAGCATCGGCTACCTTATCTAAAAGAGGTTTGAGTACATTCTGAAACACCCAAGTCGCTGCAATTTCAATTTTACTTATGACTTTTATGAGCACGTCGCTTACTTTTTCCGCGACATAGTTGATGGCTCTAAAGATATGAGTAAGAGCAGGAACAACTACTTTATTCCAAAGAGGGGTCAGCACATTGTGAAACATCCAAGTAGCGACGACTTCGATTTTATTTTTTAAAGCAGTAAGTGCGCGGCCTAATTGTATGAGAGCGGGAATAATCACTTTTTTAACTAGTGGGTGGACTACATTTTGAAATACCCACTTGGCTGCAAGGGATACTTTTTGGGCAATAAAATTAGCAACCTTAGGAAAAGATTTTATAATTTCTTTAGGGAGGGCATATACAAGGCCATAAATAGGAACTGCGCCTGTAACAAATACTTTTTCCCCAATAATTTTTGCAGCTTCACCTATCTTTGATATGAGTGGGCTAGCGACATGACTTCCAATAGCTACAATGCCTCGTCCGGCTAAGTGAATCGACGTGCCATACAGCATAAGTGTATAAAGAGTAGCAAAAGCCGCAACCGCGACAATCGCCACCTTCTTTTTAAGGGAAGAATGAGAAAACGCTTTAGAGTTACCAACGGTGAGGTCATGGGGATTTTTTACATAGAGGTCATAGATAGCGCCAGTTGCACTTTTAAAAATTTTTGCAGGTAGAGATATTTCATTTTGCCACGCAGTTTTAGCAGTGGTAAACGCAAATGGATTAAAATAAATACTTTGCACACTCATTATAAACCTCATTATTTTTAGAAAAGTTTACGCAAATTCAATTTAAAAATAAAGAACCTTTTGCAATGCCCAATGCAAGCCCGGCGCTTTTCATCACTGTATTAGAGCCCGATTTAGGGCGATTGAGCGAAGCCCACCGCGACCACGGGGAACGGTGGGGATATGTATCGATTTCTCATTGAAG
>JAJFUY010000054.1 GCA_021372185.1 Chlamydiales bacterium
ATTCTGTTACAAGACTCCATTGAAGTGAAGAATTTTGGGCATATACTGCAGGCTGTTGCATGCCGCCCGCAAAAAGTTGAGTAGATATCGTCCCAGCTATAGCTAGCATATACATATATTTTGCCATCTTATTCTCCTGTAGAAAAAAGGCGAAGTATGTCGAATTGGCAACTTTTTGACGAGCTCATTTATTCTCCTTGCTCAAAAGTATAAAATAAACAAGATCTGGCAGGATTCTGTTTATTTCTTTGTTTTTAACTACCCTTAAATCCTAAAAAATTACAAAATGAGGCTGTTAACTCCTGAAAAATTACACAAGGTCCTCAGATGGCAGCCTTAACTCTAGAAAATCTTCCGGAAGTCTTTGTCTCATCTTCTGAATTAGCTCCGCTGGTTACCAGAGAATTAAAGCGTGGAAGGCTGAGAAAGCTTGCATCTCGGCTTTATACAAAAAATCTCACAGAATTGCCTGAAAAACTGGTGAAACGCCATCTCTGGCCAATCATAGCTTCTTTCTTTCCTGGTGCTCTGATTGCCGACCGCACAGCCATTGAAAATGCACCTGCTGCCGATGGCTCAATTTTCCTTATTTCTGATAAAAAAGGCATACTTAAATTGCCTGGCATTACGGTAAAACCACGAAAAGGCGTGAAACTATTAGAAGGTGATATGCCATTTATCAATGGCTTACACCTGCCTTCTCAAGCACGCGCCTATTTAGAGAATATGCAAATATCACGTTCCAGACAGGGTTTAAGAAGAACTTTGTCACGTCTGGAGATTGAAGAGCGTTTAGAAAAAATTCTTCAACGAAACGGTGAACACACTCTCTGTAAGCTTCGCGAGGAGATGCGGCTGTTAGCAAAACCTCTTTCACTTGAACAAGAATTTAAACAAATCGATCTTCTCATTGGTACATTACTCGGAACTAAAGAAGACAAACTCCAGTCACAAGCTGCACTTGCAAGAACTAAACAGGCCCCTTATGATGGGGCACGTCTTGATTTATTTGTACAACTTCGAGATTATTTGGTCTCTCACGCCCCCAATATTCGCCCAATTAAAAATCGCGATTCCACATCTAATCTTGCATTTTTTGAGGCCTATTTTTCTAATTTTATTGAAGGAACTGAATTTCTTGTCGAAGAGGCACATACGATTATCTTTGAGGGCAAAATTCCTCAAGACAGACCACAAGATGCGCATGATATTATAGGGACCTACCGCCTTGTCTCGGACGAAAAAGAGATGCATAAGATTGCAAAATCACCCCAGGAATTTTTGTCACTTCTTACATCGCGACATCATGTAATCATGGAAGCCAGACCAGATAAAAAACCTGGGCATTTTAAACAAGTCGCTAATAGAGCAGGTTTAACTCAGTTTGTAAACCCAGAACTTGTAAAGGGGACTTTAGAAAAAGGCTTTGAAATTTACCAAACTCTGCAAGAACCCTTTCATCGCGCAAGTTTCATGATGTTCTTGATAGCCGAAGTACACCCTTTTACTGATGGAAACGGGCGGATAGCCCGGGTAATGATGAATGCTGAACTCATCTCTAGCTCTGAAACACGTATCATCATACCAACCGTCTTCCGAAATAACTATCTTGTGGCTCTTAAAACAATGTCACAATCTGCAAGGCCCATGCCCCTTGTGCGAACTCTTGACTTCGCACAAAAATACACCTCTAGTATAGACTGGTCAACCTATGAAAAAAGCCAGGTTTTACTTGAACAAACCCATGCCTTTCTAGATTCTAATGTGGCAGATCTAGAAGGACTACGCCTTACACTGCCTGAGCTTCTTTAGCCATCTAGATTGTGTGCCGGAGGTACATAAATTTTATTGTTTTTGAGCAAGTATTTCGATTTTGTCCAAGGGGTAGGCAATAGTACCATTGTCCTCAACGTGGCAGGAAGCGATCATGGCATCTGCCAGGTCATTTGCAAACTCATCTTGTATGGCTGCGGGTAGATGCGCAATAAAGGTTAATTGCGGCTTTAGGTAGTTTACAAGGGCTAATTTGTCTTCAAAGAGGGTTAAAGTCGTCGTCACTTTGATAGATAGCGGTATAAACCCAACTCGTTCTAAAATTGTGTGGGCTTCACTTTCTGTAAGATAGACTCTTTGGCTCTTATAGTCTGTAAAATAGGGTGCCCATTTCGTATTTTTTGCTAGTTCTTCAGTAAGAGGGCCAACGTAGTTATTGCGCTTGGCAGCTTCTACAATAAGCAATTTTCCACCAGGGACAAGGCTTTTGTAGAGCGATGCATAGGCGCTTTCTTGTTCCAACACCCAGTGAAGGGCAAAGCTTGAGACAACAAGATCAAACTGGTTGTAAAAGGGGAGTGCCGTAGCATCTCCAGTTAAAAAAACAAGATTGTGTTTAACAATGGATTCAGAAGCATAACAGATCATTTTTTCTGACAAATCCACCCCCAAAACAACTCCATGGGGCACTTTTTCTGCAATCTCACCACTTAACGCACCATGGCCACATCCAACATCAAGTACACGCTCATTTCCTTTCCATGGGTAGTTTTCCAATGATTCTGTTACAAGACTCCATTGAAGTGAAGAATTTTGGGCATATACTGCAGGCTGTTGCATGCCGCCCGCAAAAAGTTGTGTAGAGATCGTCCCAGCTATAGCTAGCATATACATATATTTTGCCATCTTATTCTCCTGTAGAAAAAGGGCGAAGTATGTCGAATTGGCAACTTTTTGACGACTACAAAATAATGTCGCATCTGCAAGGCCCACTCCTCAGACCAAAGGTCTGGAATCTAATAACCTAGGTTGTTACCCCATAAGCGCTAACTTAAAAGAATTGAAGTCATTTTTTTCAGGCTGAAAGCCTGGATTGTAATAGCCCAGGGCAACGCCCCATAAGCGCTAACTTGTTTGCTTGCCGACAATTCAATCTTTTGTCATTATATATGTAAAATCACCTAATGCAAGAGTGTAAAATGAGAGAAGATTGGGAACTATTATTAACCTTTCTGCCTAAGGGATGGGCTGAAATGGCATCCAAGTTAGGTGCCGTCAAAGGTTTACGCAAAGACAAGTCGCCTGATAAGCTTTTGCGCGTATTGCTGATCCACATTGGCTGCGGTTACTCACTGAGAGAAACGGTAATACGCGCCAAAAAAGCTCAATTAGGAGACCTCTCGGACGTGGCTCTTTTAAAACGTCTTCGCAAATGCAAAGAATGGCTCCTGGAAATGTGCGTAGCTCTTTTCAACGAAAGAGGTGTTCAGCTTTTATCAAATCCAGGATTTCAAATGCGCACTTTTGATGCAACAACTGTGAAGGAACCTGGCGCAACTGGTAGTTTGTGGCGAATCCACTATAGCGTATCACTGCCATCCCTGAGTTGTGATTTCTTTAAACTAACCGAAACGAAAGGTGCTGGCACGGGCGAATCATTCAAACAATTTCCCGTTAATAGCGGTGACTACATCCTGGCTGATCGAGGGTATTCAACTCCAAGCGGAGTTGAATACGTGACAGAGCAAGGCGCTTATGTCACGGTAAGGGTAAATACTGCTTCCCTCCCGCTTCAAACGTTAGAGGGTAAACCTTTCGGATTACTCAAGAAGCTTGGCACCTTACAATGCACACACTCATCGGGGTCATGGCCTGCAATAACTCACGAGAAAGGCTCTCACAAAACTCAAGGGCGTATATGTGCCATCCGAAAATCAGAAGAGGCTATACAAATAGCGCATGATAAATTAAAGAGAAATGCATCTAAGAAAGGCACCAAGCTTCAGCCGGAAACTCTTGAATATGCAAAGTATGTGATCCTGTTTACAACCTTTCCTGAGAATAATTTCTCATGCGAGGAAGTTCTTGAATGGTATAGAATGCGATGGCAGGTAGAGCTTGTTTTTAAACGATTTAAATCTTTAGCTGAGCTCGGTCATCTGCCTAAGTATGACGATGATAGTTCAAAAGCATGGTTGTATGGAAAACTTTTGGTTGCTTTGTTAGCGGAAAAGCTCGCAGAATATGCGAGCTTTTTTTCCCCCTGGGGATACGTCTTGGAGCAAAAAACAGCCCAAAAGTGCCTGGCGTGAATTTAGCTTTTTGCTTCATCAAATTCAAAGAGCAATAGAGCCTGAGCTATCTCTTCAAGAGGTTTTAGGTGACTGGAACCACATCGCACAGGCATTAGCAGAAAAATCTAGAATTAGGATGCCGCAGCTGTATAAACATTTTAATTGCTAAAACAAGTTAGCGCTTATGGGGCAACGCCCTGGGTATGCTGTGAAAGGCATTGCAGGCTGTAAGCCTGCGTTATAGTGAATCAATCCCAAACGTACTTTTCATTATAAGGGACGTTATTTCTTTGTAAAAATAAACGATATTCATCCTGGAATGTTTGGGTCTTGTGATGTTCTTTTTGATTAGAGATATATGCTATAACAGGATCAAATTGAGATTGGCTCACTGAGAATACTCCATAACCATTTTGCCATCCAAAATCTTTATAACTTCCTCCTTTTGTCTTAGCCCACTTGGATGAATTTTTCTTTATTTCTTCCAATAACTCACACACGGATATGGTTCTAGGAAGTGTTGTAAAAATATGCAAATGATCTTCTATACCACCAATTTTATGTGTGTAACTTCCACATGAGTTGATTATGGTTGTGATGTACGAATTTAATTCGTGTTCAAGCTTTGCATCGATAAAAGGTATTCTGTTTTTGGTGCTGAAAATTATATGCAACAAAATATTAGATAAAGACTGAGCCATTAATGCCCTCCTTAAATTTAAAACGAAGTTTAAAAAAGGTGATTGTCGTTTTTTATATTGATATTTTCAAGGTAATGTTTATGTCAGTACTTTTATTTTTCTGTTTTACTATAACGCAGTCTTTCAGCCTGCAATCCCTTTCACAGCACACCCAGGGCGTTGCCCTGGGCTATTATAACCCAGGCTTTCAGCCTGAAAAATCAACCCATGGATAAACAAGTTAGCGCTTATGGGGCGTGCTCCTTTAGCTTTTATATTCCAGGCTTTCGAGGCTGAAAAAATGACTTCAATTCTTCTGAGTTAGCCTTCTAGATGCTGGTAGGCGTCGGTGGTGAGGAAGTTTTCGAAGTGGTTGTTGCTTACTAGGTATTCTATGTAGGCCTCGACGATTGGGTTTGAGCCTAGTTTTATTGATTCTTCTGCTAGGTGTGTGCGGAAGAGGTCTAGGGTTATTAGGGTGCCGTCAGAGAATTTGGCTTTGTGGTGGATCCACTGCCAGAGTTGGGCGCGGCATATTTCGGCTGTAGCTGCATCTTCCATGAGGTTATATAGGGCTACGGCTCCTGTGCCATTTAGCCAGGCTTCTACATATTGCAAGGACACGTCGATATTTTGGGCGAAGGTGGCTGCTGTTATGGTGCCATTAGGTACTGTAAAGTCTAAAAGTGCTTCAGGTGTTACCGTAGCTTCTGTTAGGCGATCTTTTTGATTTGGCTTGTTGCCTAAAAACTTTGCAAACACC
>JAJFUY010000128.1 GCA_021372185.1 Chlamydiales bacterium
TAGGCGATATTTCTAGAATAAGGTAATGAGGGATTTTTGCCGTCAGATGGCTGAGAGTTTATTTTTGCCATACGAAGACGCTCAATTCCCCACCAGGTGTGTACTGCAAGAGGTAGCGCGATAAAAATAATCTCAATCACCTGAAGATAAGGCAGAGAATGAATCCAGTTTACAGCGTCAATAAAACCAACCCCATCATCACCTAAAAAAAATGTGGCCTGAGAGTTGGTAAAGAGGTGCTCACATAAAAAAAGCAAAAAGGCGATCCCTGCAAGCGAATGCAAACGACGGGCTAAAAACTCTCTTCCTAGCTTAAATTTTATGGGGCGAGTGTCATAAAGATCTCTCAACTTAATTCTTCCCTCGTGAACTAAAAAATGCAAGATACCCAGGTATGTAGATGAATGGATAGTCCTTTTGCGGGCGTTCACTCAGTTCATCAATTTCTTGTAAGTGCCTCTCTAGCTCCTGCTGAAAGGTCTCTAATTTTGCCGGATCAACTTCTGGGATTTTTTCGGCTATTGAGTAAATCTTTTTAAGAAGTGGCCTAAAGGCATCTTCTGTTTCTTCATCTTGCTCAAATGATTCAATCTCTTCTCGAATATCATGGCACTCTTTGATCCAAGGATGGCCCCATTCAGCCTCTTGCTGGTTGCGCTTTGCCTGTACGCTACTTCTGATATACTTTTCTAAACTACGTAAGTCACAGACAAAATCTAGGCACTTTGGCAAGAGTATTTTGTTTTGAGTTCCTAAAAGTATTTTAGCATCAAAAAGATGGTGACAGTACTTTCTGAGGTGCATTAAAAGCCAGTCCGTATTTTTTATGTCATCTACAGATACTTTAGCCCAAGCCTCTAGGCTCTTTTTACAGTCGCTTAGCGTTTTTTGACAAAGGGTTTCTGTTAAAGTGACGCCCTCTAAATCAGCCAGCACGCCATAGTGCGACTCATAGATATGTTTGATGGCGCGGTTTGTGGCTATAATAAGGGCTTTATTTAATTCTTGAACATCGACATCCATTAGTGCATGGCGATCAAGCAGGCCAATATCTAAGAAAATTTCATCTTCTACAAGGCGGCAGGCTCTATGAAGACGCTCTATATAGGCATTCCAGTCTTGCTCTTCAATTACATGCTGTCTTTCAAACGCCTCTAAAATAACATCTACGCGCTCTTCCTCAAATGTTTTTACATACTGCATGGCTTTGGCAAATGCTATCGTTTCGGCTATTCTAGCATCAAGAATATCCGCTTCTTGCATCATTTTAAAACGTATTTTGTGCTCATGTGTACGCATAAAAAGGGCAAATGGCTCAACAAAAGGATAGCTTTTTTCAAGACCATGTAGGGCACTAAGGATGGCACTATAGAGCTGATTACCCGGCGAAAATTGCAACTGACGCTGCATGGGCACTACAAGTTGAGTGCGTGTGCCATTTTTTGCCATTAACACCTCTTCTAGAGTGTCTACTGCCTGTAAAAATGCCTTTTCTAATTTTGGCGCACCATTTTGTAAAAGTGAAACGGTTGCTATAAGGGCCGCTTCTACCTGAGTCTGCACGCCTTCAATCTGAATCCAAAAATTTCTAAAGACGTAGTTGATGTCATCCTTTGTTTCTGCCTTTTTAAATGCCTTAAAGGGGTTTTCAACTTCGGCTAAAATACTCGAAATCTGCGTAAGACAACTCGTAATACTTTTATAGGTAGTGTCCTCTTGTGCCTCGATAATTTCTAAAAATGCCTTAGCTTGCTCTAGCTCTTTTAACAGCCGTAAAAGCTCATCCCTTAAGTCTTTTAACCTGGCCGAACGGTGTGTAATTTCATTACGCAATTTTACTACATCATGCTCATAGGGCATCTCTTGACAGACTTCTAAAAGCTCATGTGCCGAAAGCGCACCAGAATAAAATTTATGCATAGCAACGCTTAACTCTTCAGTTAAAAGTGCGCGCATATCATGAAAATCTTCTGTGAGGTCTAAGTAGGGTGAAATATTCCAGAATATTTCAAATAGACGGCGTTTGATTGCAGCTTTACTATCTTGGGCTTGAACTTCGGCCATTTTGGCTTTGGCAAGTAGCGTATCAAGCGTCTTTGGCATGTTGGCTTTTATCTGGAGATACTCCTGATAGTGACTTGAAAGCTTTTGCTCATTATCACTATAGCCCTCTTTTACAAACTGATGCCTATCCATTGGTAAATTGTTAACCAAGGTAGCAAGCGCTGTATACTCTTCCTGGATATCTTTAAAGCCTTTTAGAGGCTCAGTCACTACAACAAAATCATGAGAAAACTTTGTAATTGCAGAAAGCTTCTCTTGCCTTTCATGCGCAACAGTTACAAGCTTTTCTAGCTGTACAATGCGCCCGTCATAAAAGCTTGCTGCCTCTTCTTTATATTTGGCAACAAGTTCATCTGTTAGGTCTTGCTCATCTAGAGCATCAGGCTCATAGTTTTCTAGGACTATCCGATTAACTTCTGCGGGTAGATCGGCAAATGCCATGAATTCCGGTGTAAAGAGCTTATTCATGAAGGGAGCTATTTTTGGCTTGGCAGCTTCTTTTTGCTCCAGTAGAAACTGCTCTATTTCTTGCAGCCGATTTTTTTGTGGTTGAATAGTTGGTACTACAACTACTTCTTCTATTAATGCAGTTTTTGGAAGAGGTAAAGTAGCCTCCATACGCCGTACAGTCACAGCTTGGTGTAGCTCTTGTGCCACTGCATCAGAAAAGAGAGAGTCAACAAGTGCATTATAGGCTGTAACTGCCTCTAGGGGAGCCTGTAAAAATAAATCTGGGTGCGACTGTTTTATAAAACGAAAGAGTTTAGCAAAGGTGGCATCTCGTACCCACTTAGATGTTGTTGTGCCTGTGCGTAAGAGTAGGCGGTCTTTCATAGTGAGCTGTTCTAGCACGGCAGAGTCTAAGTAGACAAGACAGCGCTTGAGATCACTATCTGAGTAGTGATTTGTGGTTTGAGTAGCAAGTAGCAAAAAAGCAGTCCAGTCGGTCATCTATCCTCAATCGTATGAATCCCCTTTTTTACCCGACTAGGCATCTGAACAACAAGAAAAAAATCAAAAACACTAAATTTATTTGATGTAAATGAACAATTTAACGATAAGCAAGTTTTACGAGTATTGGAGAATACATATATGAATAATTTTAAACAGACTTTTACTGCCCTACTGTGTGCAGTAACATTTACAACAACAAGCGCCTTTGCGGGCATTGGCAACACGACACAAAATACAGGTGCAGATGTACCTCTTAAGGTAGTAACAACTCCTCAAGTAAAAGCCCCCACACCTATACCTACGGCACCAAAATACAATCCAATTGAAGCCAAAATAAAGCCAGCAAAACCTGTAGTGCACCAAGTGCATCAAGCAAAAAAAGAAACGGCGCAAGAGGCTCTTGTAAACTATGTAGCAGAAGAAAAAGAAATTTTGCCCACGCAAATTACTCCAGCTCAAAATGCAGCTCTTGTAAAAGAAGCCAGTAAAAATGAGCGCAATAAGCCAATAAAAAGAGCGCACAAACAGCCTGCTAAAAAAACAAAAACGGCTCAAAAGCAAGAAAAGGCAAAGAAGCAAAAAAAACATACCACAACTCACGCCAAATCAAAAGTTGTATCCAGAACCATCTCTAAAGTAAAATCTGCTCCTCCAAAAGCTAAAAAAAGCCAAAAGAGTACATCACAACCTAAAACAAAACTTGTAGTAAATACGACACCAGAATCAACACCAACTCCCAACTCTGCATGGTTTGACGGATGGAATTCAAGCTCAGACCCTACATCAGCCCCTAACTCTGCCCCAACTACACAAAAATGTAAGCGCGGCAAAAAGGGAGATAAAGGAAGTACTGGTAAGCGCGGGCCACGTGGCAAAAAAGGAAAACGCGGTAAAAAAGGAAAACGCGGTAAACGCGGCAAATACGGTACAACCGGCCCAATGGGTGCTACTGGCCCTGTAGGTACACCTGGAGTTGGATTTACAGGCGCAACAGGAGCTACCGGCTCTACAGGCCCAACCGGTGCAACAGGGGCTACAGGATCTGGCGCATCAGGCGCAACAGGCCCAAGCGGTCCTACTGGCCCTACAGGCCCAACTGGTCCTACAGGTCCGGCAGGAACTGGTGCTACGGGTCCTATTGGCACAGGAGCTACCGGCCCAACTGGCCCTACTGGCCCGATAGGACCTTCTGGCGGCCCTACAGGTCCAACTGGTGCAACGGGTGCTACTGGAGTTGGCACAACAGGACCAACCGGTCCAACTGGTCCAATAGGAACTGGCGCTACCGGCCCAACTGGCCCAACAGGAGCTACTGGTCCATCAGGAGGTCCAACTGGTCCTACGGGACCTGCCGGTGCATCAGGTATTACCGGTGCAACAGGTGCAACGGGAGCAACCGGTGCCGGTGTTGTAATAAACTATGGAACTTCACAAACCACAGGTTCACCTGTTGTTCTTCCGTCAGGTGCGTTAATACCATTTCCAGCACCTTACCAGCAAGGAACAGGGTTTACGTATGATACACTAACCTCTACGTTTACCTTTACAACAGCCGGTGACTACCTTGTATTATGGGGAGCATCATTTGTAGAGCCTAACACAAGATTTGCTCTTGCACAGTTTAGACCATCTACAAGTAGCATTATATTTGAAACAATACTAGCTAACGGCCTTGCAAGCGGTTCATCAGTAAACCCCGTTGCAACAGGCAACTACCAGATGACCTCATCTGCAACGATTATTACAGCCGCTGTAGGAGACCAGCTCTTTGTAGGCAACCCAAACACAACATCGATTACTTTAACCCCAGACCCAACTGGAACAAGTATCAGCGCCTACATTGTAATCAAACAACTGCCGTAATCCTTAGTACGGTAGTATAAACCAAAAAAGCCCATACTCTCGAGTATGGGCTTTTTATTTTGTGCCGAAGGCTTTGGAGTGCGGTAATTTTTTACCGCTCTTAATTTTTGACCACGCACTATATCTTCGATAGCCTCCAAAACATACAATAGCCCCAAACTATGACACAAATGGATTAGCCAAAATATTGAACCGTTCGTGTAAATTGTGGAAGTTATTGTTAAATCGGTGTGTGCTCGAAAATTAAGAGCGGTAAAAAATTACCGCACTCCAAAGCCTGCGGCAAATGTCCAAATTCTATTTTTTGCTTTGCAAAAAAAAAATTACCGTAGGGTTGCTTTGAAATCTTAAACAATGGAGGATTTCTTATGAACGTACGCAATTTTCTAATGGGCAATATATGCCTTTTAGCAGCGCTCGGAAGCATGCAGACTCAAGCAGAAGCTGCAAAGAAGAATCAAAAAAACCCGAAACACTCATCATGTTCATCATCTAGCAGGTCTTCAAATGACAACTGTTGCAAAGAAGTTCTACACGATCTTGATAAAAAATTTGCCTGCGATAAAGCGCATGTTATTTCAAGCGTGCCGGCAGTCATTGACAAGCCCGGAAAATGGTGCGTGAAAAAGGATTTAGTCTACAAAGGCTCAGGCACCGCTATCACCATTACAGCAAACAACGTTACCCTAAACTTTAACAACCACAGCCTGACACTTGAAAACCCGTCTGCAATTGGCGTGTATGCAAATACCGTGCAAGAGCTTACAGTTCTCAATGACATCATAAAATCAACCACCATTTCTACAAACCCTATTAGCCGAGCATTTTATATCCTCAACTGCGAAAAGGTAACACTCGACAACATCTTTACAGCAAACACCTTCTACGGTGTGGATGCCGTAAACTCAAAAGATGTTTTCGTAACACATTCGCGCTTTAAAGACCATATCGGTGGCACAGACACAGCGTCAAGCGGTAGTATTAGAGTAGAGAATTGCAATGCTGTTGTCGTAGAAGAATCTACCTTTAGCGGAGCTGGTAAAGGTAGTGGACAGAATAACCCATCTCGCCAGATTGTCTTTAGAGGCACGAGTACAGCTTGCCGCATCTCAAATTGTGAATTTGCAGGTGTAGAACAGGCTGTAGGCGGGTTTGGTATTGATGGCCTTATTGTTGAAAACTGCGTGATGCAAACTGCACTAGTAAAATTTCCGGAGGATCCTTCATCACCACTTACCCTCTTTTTGCCACTTATTCAGCTTAGTACTAGTAGCGCAGGAGAAATACTGGCATCAAACGTTACTGTGAGAAACTGTGTTTTAAATGGCAACCTTGTTTACACACCTGATTGTTTGGATCCTGAGTCACCTACTTGTACGGTTGACGGAGGCTTTCAATACCCGATTTATATCGGCCAGGCACATGCGATTCTTATTGACAGCTGCGAAATAG
>JAJFUY010000129.1 GCA_021372185.1 Chlamydiales bacterium
AAAGAAACGCGCAACGTACGACCGTTATGGTGCTGATGCTGTCCATGCGCAAGCAGGAGCCGGCCATCACCAGTATGCCAATATGGATGAGGCAATGCGTACCTTCATGGGTGCATTTGGCGGAGAATCTATCTTTGAGCAGCTTTTTGGCGGTATGGGAGGGCAAGACGGCCATCCTGGAGCCGGTGGAGGATATTCTCAACAAGGAGCATCAAAGCGTGTGAACATCAATGTCAGCTTTGAAGAGGCTGTACGAGGTGTTGACAAAGAACTTGCCATTACAAATTATGCTGTTTGTGAAACGTGCCACGGTAAAAGATCTGCAAGCCCATCTGGCGTTAAGCGATGCACTCGCTGCCATGGCCAGGGCCAGGTTTTTGAACAGCGCGGATTCTTTAGCATGTCAATGGCGTGCCCACAGTGTCATGGAGAAGGTGAAATTATCACAGATCCTTGCAAAACCTGTAGTGGCGAAGGTCGTGTAAAAGCTAAAAAACGTGTCAACGTACATATCCCAGCCGGTGTTGATAGTGGTATGCGCCTAAAGCTTTCAGGCTATGGCGATGCAGCTCGCGGCGGCGGTATGCCAGGTGATTTATTTGTGTACATCAATGTTGAGCCGCACGAATATTTCCATAGACATGGCGATGATATTTTAATTGATCTACCTGTAACGTTTACAGAAGCGGCTCTTGGCTGCAAAAAAGATGTGCCATCTTTTGCACACCATACAGCGCGTATCTCAATTCCTGAAGGCACACAGAGCGGCAAAACCTTGCGCATCAAGGGTGAAGGCTTCCCAAACATTCACGGCTCCGGTAAAGGCGACTTGCTTGTACGTGTACAGGTAGAAACCCCAACCAGCCTAACCGAGCGCCAACGCGAAATCCTCAAAGCTTTTGCCGAAGTCGAAACCCCAGCCAACTTCCCCAAGAAAAAAGGCTTCTTCGACAAACTCAAAAACTTCTTCGGCTCAGGCCACGAATAAGCTATTCCGAGCATGACCCCGTCATGCTCGGCTTCAATTTAAATCAAGACAGGCCGACCTTTTCCCGCCTTGCGAAGAATGAACAAATTTGTGTGCCGTAGGTACACAAATTTGTCCACATATCTAGCTCGCGCGTTAAATTAATTAATTGACTTCACTAGTTGTGTCTGTTATTTACAGCATAGGGCTATTTAGGGGTAAAATTATGTATATTAACGAGCAGGATAGACAGGTATTTAACGCAAATCCCGATAAGTATGTGCTCAGGCTCGGTAAAGATCGCCAAGTGCATGTCGAGAAACGAGGACTCTGGACGTGGATAAAGAGGAATTTACTCTATCCTAGCCAATATAAATTAAAAGAAATTGCCCGTGGGCTTGAGAATGCAAATTTAGATGATACTACTGTCAATAATGTAAATCAAAAAATTAACAAGTACAACCAGAAGAACTCTTCTCAAATTCATACCATTTTGACTATTGCCCAAAAAGCTGGTATTGCGGCTCATACTAAAAGCATTGATGATGAAAGCAAAGTTGCTAGAATTGCTTCTTCAACCAAGGATAAGTCTAAGACACCAAAAGAGCTTATTTTTTTGAAGGCAGCGGTTGTTGAGCATCTGACGCCCTATTTAGAAGGAAAAATTACTCCTCAAACCGAAGACACTAAACGCACTTCACTACCAGAACTGATTATGGAAAAGCTGCAAAAAGAATTTCCTGGACAAACATTTTCTCTAGAAGATGTAAAAAATAATGCATTGCAAGAATATATTCGGGTTGCAGCATGGAAGGGCGCTTTGGCAAATAGTGGACTGTTTCAACATGGTAGCCGTACGATGAGAATGTTTGCCGAGCCAGAAGTAATTATTGCCGCGATTCTTCCAGCTGTTGAGCATGGCTTTGCTATAGATTTTAAGGGCCATGAGGCCAACGTTGATCTTAAAAAGCAACTGACTGATGCTGTTACTGAGTATGTCTCACAGTATTACAACTCTCAAAAGCCTAAGTCTTCTGCGGGGGATGATAAAAGAGTTGCTCAAGCAGAACAGCTAAAAGCACAAATGGCAAAAGATAAAAATGATCTTTTTCTTCAGTAAGTGTTATGCTAGCAATCGAAATGAAAACGCTTATACTTGCTATTTTTCTTCCATGCTTGCTCTTTTCTGACGCTACACCGCTTCCTATTGGCAATCTGGCGCTGCCGCCTTCAAGGCAGCCAGGGCCACTTATTGGCTTTGGGGATAATATTGTAGATCCAGGAGAAGTGGTAGTTTCTGTTATGGCTGATGCCTATATCGGCAAAAAAAATTACGCTACAGATGCGGTTCCAAGCCTCATTTACGGCGTAAATAACGACATGTCGCTCTATTTTGCTCTGCCTTACGCACCCCGTAATAAGGCACGTTCTGACCATTCATCTGGTTTTGAAGATGCCATAGCGCAAGCTGAATACGCCTACTATAATGAAAATGCCCCTCACGCCATTGATCAGGCTACTATTGTGGCTAATGTGTCTTTTCCGACAGGGTCAAGCACCAAAAATCCATCAACTGGTTTTGGCTCTTACAGCACTTTTGTAGGTGGCACCTATAATCATACAGGAACGAACTGGCTCTACTTCACCTCTAATGGTGTAACGATTACAACCTCACGTCACCATAAAAGAAGTGGCAACCAGTATTTGTATCAATGCGGCTTTGGGCATAATATTCCAAGCCCAAAAGGGTATATCTTTGCCTGGATGATAGAATTTGATGGCCAGTATACCGAAAAAAATAAAGTAAATGGCCATAGACAACCGAATAGCGGCGGCAACACAATCTATGTCACCCCATCTTTCTGGGTCTCTTCAGTTAAAACCATATTCCAGTTGGGTGTGGGCTATCCTCTAGCCCAGCACCTCAACGGCAATCAACCTAAAAAGCACTATTCCCTTGTAGTAAGCATGGGCACCACGTTTTGAATGCTAGGGATTTTGTTGCATGAAGACTTTGAAGGCGTTTACGTTTGGGGCGCCATTGGTTTTAATGGCGGTGTTGCGGGTTGCCACTATATTTGGATCTGAGATGGCCTGTATTTTGGCGTTGGAGGTATCTGATATCTTTTGTACGCGGGTTTCTCGGCGCTTAATAAATGCGTCAATAACGGCGGGTATTTCATCTTTTGTTACTGGGGCTTTAAAAAGCTCCTGGAGTACATAGGCATCTTCAAATACCTGGGCTGCACCATTTTGCAGCATGGGACCAAAGGCGTGAGAGGCATCGCCCACGAGTAGTATACGTGAATAGCCTTCTGGTTTAAATCGCACGCTGTGGCTTTTTTCCATATGGTGGATATAAAACTCACTCTTTTCAAGGCTTTTTAGCACTTCTGGAACATGCCCTCCAAATGACTGAAAGAGCTCCTGAAAGGTAGCTGTAGGGGTTTGGCGCTCTATCTGAAATATTTGCCCATAGACATACATTTTATTGTCAGGAAGTGGGTATAAAAGCGCTGTACGGTCCGCGCCTAGCATATAAACGGGGGTATCAAAATCAGTAGGCACATTATCAATCATGGTGCGCCACACAAGCAATCCTAGATATTCTGGTACTTCATTGGGGTGGGTAATTTGGCGTACGCTTGATCGTATACCATCGCATCCTATTACTAAGTCATAGCTTTTGGTTTGATTATCAGAAAAGCGCACATCTACCTTGCCTTGATTTTCTGAGTAGCCCGTGATTTGGGTGCCCGTACGTATTGTTGTGGCGGGGTCTAAATGGGCAATAAGCATCTTCTGTAGGCCGTCGCGGCTGATAGAATAAAAACCCGCACCATCAGGGTGTATTTTGCTGATTTGTTCTTCAACAAGTAGATTGCCTTGATCATCGGTAAACTGCATTTTGGTTATAGGGCGTGCATATGTACGTAATGAGATGCCTAACTTTTCGAGTGCCCAACTGCCATTAGCGGGAATGGCCATTCCTGCACCCACAGCTCGAATTGTGTCATCTTTTTCGATGATATCAGGATAAATTCCATTATTTTGTAAAGCCTTGGCCACAGTAAGTCCAGCAGGCCCTGCACCCACCACCAAAACTGAAAGATCAGCATATGCACAATTCATAACAAAAACCAAAGCAATGAGTAAAAAATACATGTTGAAAAAGCCTGCATAAAAGCCAAAATAATAGCCTAAAAATGCCCTTTAAGACAATGCGGACCAGCTCCAGGCGCCAAGGCTGATTAGACCGGCACCCGGGAGGGCGCCAATGGCGATAGGGACTAGAAAGGGGGAGAGGCATATGCCGGCGGCAGTTACTGTGAACATAGCGCCAAGGGCAGTGACGTGGTTTTGAACGAGAGCAGCTGTTGCGTACATACAATAATAGGCCCCTGTAAAGCAGGGGATTACTAAAGGTGCAAGAAAACCAGTGTTGGCAGCAGCCCACGTAACTACAACAGCACCCACGATAGCCGTTGCACTTCCTACAACAATGGCTGCCATTGAAAGTGCTTTAAGGGCCACGTACTTGATAGTGTCCCAACGAGTTGCTTTTGGCAACTCTTGAGGAAGAGGCTGTTGTGTTACAGGGCTTATAGCTAATGACATGTTTACCTATTATTCAATTGCTTGGTAAATACTACATAGAGGTTTGCGATAAGGTCTGCGTCATTCTTGTCAATTTCACCTACAAACACTTTAGAGTACTTTTCTATGTGCTGAGGGAAGTGGTTTGCAAGCTTTTTAGCAAGTGGTACTTCTGGCTTAGATGTAAGGGCAGAAAAGTAGAGGCGAATATAGCGGGCACGCTTTGCTGGATCTGTAATTTCTAAGAGGCGCAGGCCGCAGTGTTTTGCTGTGACTTCACCTGTAACTGGCTGTAAAATTTGAGCGCGGACTTTAGCAAACTCTGGTGCATCAAATAGTTTTGCAAAATCTTTGTCGATACCGTCGTGTTTGGCTCTTCGCTCATCTACGCCTACTTTAAATTCCTGGTAGATTAGATCAATTTTAGAGGTGATTTCATCGGTTGTAAGCTCTGGTTTTTTGCTAGCAGCCTGACGCAGTTTATCAACAAGGCGCACATAAATTGGTGCCCAGCTATTGTTTGCGCTATCTACTGACCAGCCTTTTGGCCACTCGGTTCTTTTTGCAAGTTCATGAATTACAGCAATGTAGTTATCTAGACAAGAAACGTCTTTTGTTACTTGCACATGACGTAAAAGATTGTAAGACCATGTGCCTTCTTCTAGGCCATTATGTACTTCATGGTTGGTAATGTTTTTGGGATCAAGTGCGGTGGCGCCACCTGTAATGATGCTGCGCAGTGTTGGGTCTTGAAAGTATTCTGAAATTCTATAAAGTCTTGAATTGATTGTTTCTGGATTAAACATGATAACTCCTGATTAAAAAAAGTTATTTTACTAAAGCGTGACAAAAAAGTAAAGGAAATGTTTGTGGTTTAATTACTTACAGCAAATATAACGGTTTTAGTTGAATAACGTAGCTGTGCTTCTTTTTTCTTGGTGGGCAATTGAAATGGAGATTTCGTGGCCCTTACTTTTTAAAAATTGGCTTACTGTTTGCAATGCTACATTGGGGCAGTTGCATTCACTTGATAGGTGAGCGAGGTATATTTGTTTAAGCTCTTTGTGGGCAACTTGCGTGACGAGCTCTCCGCATGCCTCGTTAGATAGGTGTCCTGTACGGCCTAGGACGCGTTGTTTATACACCATAGGGCGATTTGATGCGTGAACCATTTCAGGCTTGTGGTTGGCCTCTATGTAGAGCACGTTGCATTGCTCTAGCTGTTTGGCAACAAGCGATGTGGCAAATCCAAGGTCTGTACATACCCCAATTTTTAAGTTATCAAATGAGATGGTAAAGGCTACAGGGTCAGCAGCATCATGCTGTATGCTAAAAGGGTGAATTTCAAGGTCGCCAAATTCAAAGGTTTCGCCCGTCATAAAGATCTTAAATTTGGGGGTAGCTTTGAGGTAGTCGCAAATAGCGCGAGCTGTAAGCTGGTTGGCAAATATAGGTATATTGTGACGAAACGCCAGCACTTTTAAGCCGGCAATATGATCTGAGTGCTCGTGTGAGATTAAAATAGCCTGAATTTCGCTAATATCAACGTTAATTTCGCTTAAGCGTTCAACAATAGCTTTTGTGCTGATACCGGCATCTATTAAGATCTTGGTATTTTTGGTTCCAACATAAATACAATTACCTTTAGAGCCTGAGGCTAAGGGACAAAAGCCTTCCATTATAATTCCAGAAAAGAAGTGGTGAAGATATTTGCCTTCTTTTGTATCGTGACAAATGGATTTGATACAACACTAATGTGGTTTTTCTGATGGCTTCACAAATTGATTTGCTAGAACAGATGGTAAGCGTGCTTGATCGTTTGGTAGATAATGCCAAATTGATGAAAGAAAAAATGCCCCTCAAAGACTCTCAGGACGAGGTAGAAAAACTCCAATTTTACCAGCACGAAATACTCGCTGAGCTTGGAAATTTAAACAAAAACTTAGACTCAAGCCCACCCGGTGCTCCTGTAGAGCAACTGGATGCCGCAAAAGCCCGTATGCGAGACCGCCTCCAGCAGTTTCAAAACATCAACAAAGAATTCTTTGATCACGTAGCAAGCCAAGGCCGCATCATAGAATCCAAAAAACCAAAAAGACCCTCTACCGAACCCACCTAAGGCCTGAGAGGAGGTTGATGTCGACAAAATTGTCTTTTCTTTGATAGTCGTAATCAAAAAAGCCTATCTTGTAATAAAAGTCATACCCGCTTTGGTTTACTTTTCTAATAAGTAGGTTTATAGCTTGTGTGTTGGGATAAAGTTCATCTGACAGTACAGAAAAGGTGAGGTGACGGCCAACTCCCATGCCCTGAAATTTTGGGGCTACGGTTAAGAGGTTCATGTAGGCTGCATTTTCTTCGTCCTGTTCAAGTTCAAATGTAGCCCAGCCTGCAAGGGTGTCATTGACATAGGCTTCTACCCAAAATACTTCTCCATGAGCAAAACGCTCAAATTCTTCAAAAAAGTAGGCCTCGTAAAAGCGGCGTACATCGCCAATAGATTCAAATGCCGGGTTAAGCTCTTTTAACGGCACATCTTCATAACCATGCATAAAGCTTTTTACCAAAATAGCTTGGCTTTTGGGTATGTCAATTTCTTGGGGGGCTTTTACAACATGTAGCAAAATCGACTGACAGCTATCTGCTTGAAGGGCAAATAAGCTAAATAGGTTTAAGGAGATCGCAAATAAAAAAGAGGACATATAAACCAACTCCTTAAGGGCTGCAGCAGAGGTTGGAGCCGGCGACTGCGCTTTGGCCAGGTGGGTTGCCGCCTGGGGCTTGGTTTGGGTAGACGTTTATGCAGTTGTTGGTGTTGTTGCAGGAGGTATTGAAGAAGGTTTCTGTGTAGTAGCTTGAGGCTATGTCGATGCCGGTTTCGTTGCCGTAAACGAAGTTGCCTGACACGTTGTTTTTGGCCATGTCGGCTATAGTGATGCCCGTTGTGGTGTGGTTGTAGATGAAGCTATCGCGGATACTGTTTGCGCCGCCGGCTACTGTGTTATCAATGTAGATCCCTGCATTGGCGTTAAATATCATGCACTTTTTTACTAGGCAGCTTGTGGCATCAAGCATTTGGATATTATACAGAGAAGCCTCAGATATTTGGCATTCGTTTAACACAATTTTGCTGCCATTTTCAATAAAGACGCCACGAGAATTTTGCCCTCTTACGATGCAGCTATTGGCAACCAAGTTTTGATAGGGTGCGCTACTTGATAGGCCTACGTGAATAGCAGCCGCTTTATAGCCGTTGGCAGTATCTGAGCTTTGAGTATCTATGATTAGATTTTCGAGTACTGAGCCTGAGCCTGTGAGCGCTAAAATACCGTCAAAGCCACTTGTGGAGGTGCTTTGTTTGAACGTAGAGTTTTTGATGATGACGTTATTGGCAGGAGTTGTGGTTGTTCCAAGCTGAACTAAGTTTTGGCTTGCGGTGCTATTGCTGGTGGCATGGCAGTGATCTACTAACATGCCCTCAACATCTCCAATTAATAGCGAGCTTATATAGTTGGTAAAGTTACTGTTTTTGACGACAACATCTTTTGATGCATCCTGAATCTGTAGGCCATAGCCGGTATTTTTGCCGCTAAAGGTGCATGAGTCTATAGACATGTTTGAGGTGCTATTTACAACAACACCTGTTGTGCCGCTAAATTGAGAGTTAAAGAGCTGTACGTCGTCACAGCTAGTAAAAACGGCCCCTTGCGGGTTATTGAGGGCATAAAAGTTATTGATTGAGGCTTTAGATACATTGTTGAGATGCACGCCTGTGAGCATTGCCCCTTGTACGATGTTATTTTCGAGTGAAAATTCACTCACGTTCTCGGCTAAAATACCAATAGCTTGAGCATTACTTAACGTAAGAGTGTGGTTACGAAAGTTTAGAGACACGTTATTCGCTGTTACTGTGATAGCCGCGCCATTACCTAGGTAGTTTAAGTTTTTTAAAACTGTGTAGTTGCCAGGCTCTGATAGAGTGCAAGGGAGCTGGTTTATGATAAGTAATGGTAGTGTGGGTGTCGTAGCTGTAAGAAGGCCAGTAACGGCAGAAAGCTGCCCGCCTACTTGCGTGCAGGCCTGGTCAAAATCTATCGGGGAGCTTATCTCACTTGATGAGCTACTAGAAGATTGAAGGGCTGTTACCTGGCAAAGTAGGCTTGCCATAAGTGTTAAGATCATATGGTGTGTTTTCATAGGATATTCCTTAGTTATGGCACGCAGCAAATGTTTGATCCTGGCGTAAGGGGAGCGACTCCTGGGGCTTGTGCTGGAGTAACTCCCCCAGATGGACAGTCACTTCCAGAATTATTGCAGGAGATGTTACTAAAAATGCTTGTTGTAGCTTCGTTATTTACGATGCCAAAATTTTGGTTATCAAAGACGTTATTGCCAAAGACAAGGTTTTTTGGGGCATTTTGAGATATCACGATGCCATTACCACTGTTATTACTTAGCTCACAGCCATTAATGGCATTTAAGGTGGCACCGCTTGCAATGATTATGCCAGATCCTAGAGCATCAGAAATTTTGCAGTTTTTTAGCAAACAACCAGTAGCTTGAGCATCTAAATACACATTAGCTGTTGTTGCATCCATAACTTGGCAGTCAACAAGGTGAATGTTTGAACCATTTTCTACAAGTAGGCTATAGGCATTACTACCTAAAATCATGCAGTCATTTGCAAGGATTGTGTTAAAGTCTCCAATATGCACTGCAGCTGATTTATAAGTAGAGGTTGTTGTTGAGGCCACGCTTACAACGACATTGTTGAGGGTGCAGCCAGAGCCACTTTCAAAAAGTATGCCGTCAGATGCTGCAAGGGCAGTTTGTCTGCCAAATGAGCTGTTTGTAATTTGTGTGTTGTTGGTATTTGTAAGCTGCAAAAGGTTGCCGCTTAGAGTTTCTGAGCCTGCAACAAGACACGAAGATATTTGAAGCCCGGAGGCATCTTGAGCTTGAATGCTATACTGCCAGTTGCTAAAGGTGCAGGTGTCTAAACTGATGTGAGATGAGCTGTTAGTAAGCGATAGCGCTATCTGGTTAGCTGTGTCACTTCCAATAAAGCTTGAGTTTGTAATAAAAATACCTGTGCTACTAGAGCATGTCATACCTGCATTTTTTATAAATGAGCTTTCAATTCTTGCCCCTGACACGTTATTGAGCACGAGGCCATTCACACTCCCCTGTATAATGCTATTGCTCAAGGTAAACTCATTGACATTCTTAACCAAAATACCGGTAGCGCTTGGGTTTGTGACGATAAGTGAATTATTATAAAAGTTAATCATCACGTTACTTGCAGCCACAGTAATAGCCGTTGCAGCACCATTGTAGGTAAGATCTTGGGGGATATAGTATTTGCCAGGGTTTGTAATGGTGTAGGGTACGGCAGTAATCGCAATAGGTTCATTGTAGGCTGTTGTTGAGGCAACCTCAGCCATAATACCATTCATCTCAGTTGTGATGCGGTTTATGTGTTTAGTAACATCAGAGACTGCTCGGCTATTTGCAGCCTTTATAATAGTCTGGGGACGTGATTTTAGTTGTTGAATACTTTTATATGTGGCTTTGAGCGCCTTTTTTATAGAACGTGGACTTGCTTTATGGCCTTTTTGAAGCACTTTACGGCTTTTTAAAAGGATATACTGTGCGTCTTGTACTTGTGTTTTGTCTGAATAGCTATTAGCTAGCTTTTGAAGGTACAGTACGTTATCTGCAAGCTTTGTATATGGCGTTGTTTTGTCATGAGCACAAAGGTGTGATGTCAGTAAGGAAGTTGCTAAAAATATGCTTAAAAGATATCTGTAGATCATTTTATTGCCTTATCATCAGAATCAGGTTTTTTCGTAACTTTTTGACCATCATGAGTTAGATAGTGGTCGCCATTTCTTGCTATTTTATAATTTTTACCAGGAATTGAAATATACTCAGGGTCCTGATCAAATGTTACTGGAGTACCGGTTTCGTCCTCTAAAAAAGTGCCTGTGACAGTTGCAAGTAATTTTGTTGTTTCATCAACTACTTCGCCAAGTTCACCAACTTGGTTTCTCAGAGTGGCTGTGCGGCGTCTATGAATAATAAACGCTACAAGTATGAGCAAACCAATAGCTCCTACGCCACTTGGAATGGCAATTTCTAAAATGGTTTCAAGTGGCATTCCGGGATTACATATATCTAGCTTTGGGTCTAAAAAGCAGGTGAATTTTTTGAGCTCTGGGATGATAGATTCAAAAAAGGCGGCTTGTTTTTCATCTGGGATACTGAGTAAGTAGACAAGTTTTTGTTCATCTGTGGCAGTTTCATTTACTAAAAATTGCCCATGATCACCAATTGATGTTATGGCAATTTTCATCGCGTCAAAAAGATCTGGTCTTGTAACGGCTAATGCTGCCAAGAGATCGTGTAGGGCATAGGTATCAGCTGGATAGCGTCTTGCATCTGGGTAGGGTACTATGTCGAGCACTTTAGCTAGCTGCAAAGCAACAGCATTGTTAATTTGCTGGAGTTCTTTTACATTGGCTTTGGTCCATAATACGCTTTGTGTGGTGCCTAAAGGTAGTAGTATGAGGGGTATTTCATGCTCTTGTAACACCTTTGTAACATAGGCAATAGCCTCAGGGTCAGAGTAGAAATTGATTTCAGAGTCTTTAGCGCTATCAGGCACATTGTAGGGGGCATTACAGCCGTATATGTTTGTGGCATCAGGATATAAGCACCCTCCACGTATGTATACAGCTTCGAGCTTGCCGGCAAAATCAAAGTTGGGAGCGGTTTCAAGGATCATTTCAAAGGTTTTGGCTAGCTCGCTTGCTGGGCTTGTAATAAGCAACGTCACAGGAAATTTTTGTGTTGCCTGAAGGATAAGATTTGCCATCATGACATAGCCAGGAGTGGATTCTACAGGTTTTGCAGTATTATTAAAGCCTGAAACCCCCTCAAACCCATCTTTGCCATAGTAATTTGGCGGGATGATGGGGTTTGTAATATTTACTTCTCCAGAAAACAGCGGTATTTGGGTGTTTGTAGTAAGGGTAGAGATCTTTTGCATGTTAACGACAGCTTGACTTGTCGAAACAAAGCCCACGTTAGCAACTGAGGCTATAATATTGAGTTTTTTGCCTTGAAACAGTGTTTGTAAGGGGATTGTATGGGCTTCTAAAAAGACACGTGCAGCAAAATCATCTTGTACAGCATCTGTATTGTGAACTAGCTGTAGAGACTTTTGTGAGTGTATTTGCGGCCAGTATGTTGTATAGGGAACGGTAGTGTTAGGAAGATTTGCAAGTGAAGACATAAGAAATACATCTCATAATAAGTTGGACTCTTCATGACAATAGCGCTTTTACGCTAGATCAGTCAAGCTCCAAACTTAACGAATGTACCCGTCTTGATTTAATGCCAAATCATTCAATAGATTTTCGGTAGATTCTGATGGTTGCATGGGAATCTCATCGTATGTCAGGTCAGAGGCAAGTTCTTCGTAATTACCACTACCTTTAAAGAGCGCCAGAATGAGTTCTGACAAAAGGAAGGTCTCATTTTCTTCGGCATTTATTTCTAGTTCTGAAAGAACAAGTGCTACTTTTTTTGTGTAGAGGGCGTGAGTGTCTTGTAAACTGCTTTGGGTAACCAGGCCTTTTGAGATTTTTTCCATTGTATGAAGCGGAAGTATAAATGCAGGATCATTATTGTATTCAATTTTATAAAGAATAATGGCAAGCGCCCAGGCATCATCTGAATGGCAGGCTTTTGAGGCATTGCCGTCCAGTTTATTCTGAATAATTTTAGGAGAGGATATTTTTAAAGAGGTGTGCGTCTTTTCTACTGTGCCTTCATCTTGAGCCAAACCAAAATCATGAATTATCCATTTTCCGTCATACGTTAATCCGCAGTTACCCATATGTATGTCTCTATGAACAACGCCTTTGTCTTTCATTTCTTTGAGTGCGTGCACCAAATCTTTAGCAATCTGGATTTTTTCTTGGGTAGTGAATGGAAATCCCGGTGAGTACTTATCTTTTAGGCTATGCTGCATGCCAAGTAAAAGAAGGCCTTGTTTACCTAAGCGATCTTGTGGCCCGGCAACTAGTTGGCGAACAGAACTTGCATGAGTAAATTTAGTAAGAAAGGTGGCTTCTTGTGCTAGCTGTTTTATATGCTGGGTATAATTTTCATCATTTTGTGGCACTTTATCGGCAATAATTGTGCCAGGAGCCCATATCGTGGAATATGTTACAATAGAGCTCTTCACAACCGATTGAAATCCGCTGCCTAGTGGCTGTTGATTACCCTTAGATTTGAGGTGAGTAATCACCGTTACGTTTTTATCTGTAACAATAAATTCCACAGCACGAGGAAGTGTGCCAGGTATGCGTTTACAGTAGAGAGTCTGGCAATTTTGTTCCAATTTCGTAAAAACAAAAGCATTCTGCAAAGCAATTTCCTGAGAGGTCATGCCCTTAGTTAAAGCCACTGCTTCCCAATTATTAATACTTTTACTAAATCCTTCAAAATTCACAATAAACTCAACTAAAATTGCTAAAAAAGAAATATTATAAAGTATTTAGTAATAAAAAGCAATTCAAGGATCTAATTGAAAGGGAATGTAGGCATTATGTAAATGTTGTTTTTGTTTTAGAGTGCTTTAGGACGACTGAACGAAGCCCACCGTGACCGAAGGGAACGGTGGGAAAAGAATGCAAAAGAAATGGAGCCCGTCTGAGGGCGATTCAATCGCCCTCAGACGGGCTCTGATGGTTTTTTACCTATTCCCACCGTTCCCTGCGGTCACGGTGGGCTTCGTTCAGTCGTCCTAAAGGACTCTAAAACAAAAAACTTTTTACATTGCTAGCAAAATCTTTTTTGGTCACGTGTTTATTTTTGTTGGAGCATCTGGCGGTAGAGGATTTTTAGGGCCGGCTCTATTTGCTTGCGGATGGCTTCTTGCTCTTCCTCTGTGGCGTGGGTGAAGTTTGGGGTTTTGCAGTAGGCTTTTTTACGCTCGTTTAGGGTGCCTTCTTCGTCAAGTGCTTTGGAGGGTGCCATCCAGTAACCGCCGAGAAAATCTACTTCAATTTTGCCGTTGTCGTATTTCATGACAAAGGCCGCACGCATGGTTGGGTCGTAGACTTTATTGTCTAGTGTGGGAAAGGCTATAGGATCAGATGGGTAAAATTTTTCTACGATAAAGGAGTCAAAGGTATCGCGTGTCCAGTGGTTGTAGGATTTATCTTTATCGTCTTGGAGCTCTTTGGTTTTATGGAGGATGTAGTGTAAGCATGAATCTAATTCATCGCGCGCGATAATAATTACCCCTCTTCCTAAAAAAGCGCCTCGTGGCTTTATCACATAGGCCTCTGATGGGATGTCGCTAATGATTTGCGCGGCAAGATCTGGGGTATACTTCTTTGGGTACAAGCCCCATTCTGGCTTAATTGTTGTAATCTTTGGATGAGTAAAGAGGCGAGACATCTCGTATTTATCAACCCAGTAGGGGTGCGTTGCGGCATCAATGATTAAAATACCAGGATAGTTTTTCTTAAACGTATCATAGTCTTCTAGGATAGTGGGTCGCCCATAGATCATTCCTTTATATGAAGCAAGGCTACTTGGATTCTTAGGAGGACGAGAGGCCGTTTTTACAAACTCATCAGATTCTAAAAGATTGGGCAGCGTTTGAAAGGTAATCCATGTGGGGGATTCTTTAATCATAGCCCCAAGTTTTAAAAAACTTACCTGAGCTGGCACCGTCCATTTTTTTGCAGGGTATTGGTCTAAGGCTGCAAGAATTTTGGGGGACAGTAAACCGTCATTACCATTTAAGAAGAGATCTCCAAAAAAAGTTGAGGCAATGCCGTGCTGCACTTCACAAATCTTTACGCCATGCTCTTTACTGTATTTTAAGTCTGCTACCATCCACGAGATGTCAGCATCATATTTTGAGTTGATTTTGGCAAAAAGGCCAGTATGCAAAATAAGTAAGAGAACTGTCAGGAGTTTAGAGTTCTTCATCTTCAAAGTCATCACCTTGTCCATTTTTAGGGAAAAGTACACGTCTTGGCCTTGCGCCTTCTTGCGGGCCTACAACACCGCGCGCCTCTAGCATATCCATAAGGCTGGCAGCTCGTGCGTAGCCAATCTTTAGTTTGCGCTGTAAGAAGGTTGTAGAGGCATTACCGGTAGATAAAATGATACCCTTGGCATCGTTAAATAGGGTGTCTTCGGCAGCTTCTTCATCATCATCTTGCTGTGAGGGGAGTTGTATGTTGTCAAATGACGATATAAGATACTGTGGAGGTCCTTGGCTTGTAATAGACTCAACCACCTTGGTTATCTCTTCATCACGCACAAATACGCCCTGAGCGCGGATAAGGCTCGAACTTCCCGGCATTAAAAAGAGCATGTCACCGTTACCTAGCATATTTTCGGCTCCCACATCATCCAAAATAATCTGGCTGTTGATGCGGCTTGCTACCTTAAAGGCAATACGAGCGGGGAAGTTAGCGCGGATTAAGCCGGTAATAACTTCGCGCGAGGGGCGCTGTGTGGCCAAAATCATATGAATACCAACAGCTCGCGCCATCTGGGCAATACGGGCAATAGGCGTTTCTATATCTTGGCTTGAGACCATCATAAGGTCAGCTAGTTCATCGACGAGGGCTACGTAGTAGGGGAACTTTTCAGGAATGTCTACATGCAAAAAGCTCTTTTCTTGTTCTACGTTGATTTTGCGCTTATTAAAGGCTTCAATATTTCTTTGGCCGGTAAGCTTTAAAATTTCGTAGCGCTTTTCCATCTCTTTTACAAGCCAGTTAAGGGCGAGGCACGCATTATGCGGCTCTGTAATAACAGGCGCTAGCATGTGTGGAAGCTCGGTATACTGCGTTAATTCCACTTTTTTAGGGTCTATCATCAACAGTCTAATTTCATCAGGCTTGGCGCACATTAAAATAGACATAACAATTGAGTTAATACAGACAGATTTACCAGAGCCCGTAGCACCAGCAATAATACAGTGAGGCATTTTGGCAAGGTCTGCAATGACTAAGTCGCCATTTACACCTTTACCTAGGAGCATTGGTATTTTAAAGGGGCTTCCCATTTGCTGGTAGGCTGTGAGGATCTCTTTAAAGCTTACCTCTTGCGGGTTGGCGTTTGGCACTTCAATACCAACGGCAGGTTTTCCCGGAATAGGTGCAATAATACGGATGGCTTTTGCTTCTAGGTTTAGAGCAATGTCATGTTCTAGGTTTTTAATTTTGCCAATTTTTACACCAACTGCCGGGTGCACTTCAAATGAGGTGATAGTGGGGCCGCAGTGGATTTGACCAACTTTTGCTTCGATGCCAAAACTTAAAAGCGTCTCTTCAAGTAAGTCGGCCTTAGATTTTAGCTCTTTTACAAGCTGCGACTGATCTGATTTTTTTGGTGTGTTAAGTAAGTCAAGTGGGGGAAGGTTAATGTCGGCCACTCGGCCAGTATCTTCAGTAGTAATTGGGGCTGCAGTCTTAATCTGGATGCGCTTTTCTTTTTTAGGTTCTTGTATAGGCTTTATGTCTTGTACATCATCGTAAAAATCATCTAAATCATTTTGTGGCAGAGCAAGCTGGGGAGTTTTTCTATATGAGGGTAGCTTGTCTTTTTTAGGGGTGATATCAAGCTCAATTTCTTTTCCTACAACGCGCTTTACGTCTGACTTTTTAGCAAAAAGTGCCTGTTTGCACTCTGCAAGCCATGTTTGGAGAGGGAGTTGCAAAAAGTAGGCTAATGATAAAAAGAGGCCACTAGCAGATAGGAGGAGTGTGCCGGCAGATCCTAATAGTCTATAGAAGGCATATTGATAGATAAGATAAAAAGGCACGCCGCCTAGTCTAAACTTGGCCGTTTCAAATCCAAATGAACGGCTTAAGATAGCTTCAAAAGACGCAGATGCTATGACGCTTAAGATTAATGATAAAAACGCTCCTCCAATGAACATAGAGGCAATCTGCATTGTGCCAATTGGTGGGTCCTTCATAAACATAAGGCGAAGGGCATACCATGTAATAGCAATAACAATAGCATAGCTTGCTACGCCAAAGGTAAAATACCAAGCGCCCCCGATAATATGGCCAAGAAGGCCTAGGTAGTTGGAAGATACGCTAGAGGCATTAAAGCTTATAAGGCACATAGCCTGGCATAGGCAAAAGACAAGCCATAAAATGCCTTGCATTTCAGGATGACGCTCTAGCCAGTTTGGCGGTTTTTTTTTGTCGAGTCGTTGTGAGTACATAATACTATCAGAGTGGGGAAAAAGACATTTTTGTGTCTATAAGAAAAGAAGGGCGATCGACGGGGCTCGAACCCGCGACCTCCGGAATCACAATCCGGCGCTCTAACCAACTGATCTACGATCGCCACTAGGAGTACAGTTATACGCTTTCAGCTATTTTTTGGTCAATGATAACACTACCACCTGCTGCACTAAAACCATCTATCATACGTAATGTTGTGGGAGCTAGGCCCGTTTTGTGCACATAAAGTATATCTAGACCGTCCCATTCCATTGCCAAAGAGTCTTCAGATATTATTTTAAAATCTATATTTTGAGCTATAAGTGACATTAAGAGAGACTTATGGGGCAAAAAGTCTGAGCTAAAGCGAGGGAGTATCATGCCTGTACTACATGGTTCAACAACAACTTGTTGCTGCTTGTCTTTTCCAATATACCCAAGGGGTGATTTACCCACGTTCCAGCAGCAATGGGCAAAAGTAAGTGGTGCGTTCTGTAGACATAGCGTAAAGAGGCTATAGCGATCAGGCGAAAAATTTCTAGCAAATTCAAATGGATCTTGAAGTGTGCTGCAGTCAAAAAGGAGTAATACAGGTACATCATCCGGCAGCTCTTGTCTTAGCAAATCAAGATAGTCCATCTGGATATCGCGAGTTTCAATAGATGCAAATGGTGTCTCTGATCGATAGAGGATACAGGCTTCTACATGCTCTATAAATGGCTCTAGGAGGCGATTTGTAAATTCTGCAAGGGCTAAAGAAAGCGTCTGAAACACACCAGGACTTTGAACTCGCCCAAAAAGACCTAAATCAAGCTCAAAGCATATTTTGTAGCCTTTTTTGATAAGAGCTTCGCATTTTAAGATTTCTTCTTTCCACATCAAAGAGCTAGCGGGGCTGGCATCTACTTTTACAATGGCAGAGGTAAACCCAGCGGGAATGTCGTCAAAACCATCGTAGATGGCTAAATTGGCTATTGTGGCCGCTGTATCTACATATTCATCAAGACTGTCGTTGTCATCGTCCATGTTATACCCTCACAAACTTGTGTAGGCGTATAGTCTTGGCTTGCTTTCTAAACAGCGAGTCAAAAAAAGACGTGCCATACGATTCATCTATGGCAATAAAATAAGGGAATGGATGAACGCTAGAAAAGAGGGGATTGGCAAGCATTTCTTGAATCATAATTTCAGAATATTCTTCGTTGTCAGTAACAAGAGTTGCAAATCCACCGGAAGGTATAATGCGTGCAAGCTGATTCACAAATTCTGGGCGGATCACGCGGTGTTTTGCATGACGGCGTTTTGGCCAAGGATCAGGAAAGTTCACAAAAATTTCAGAAACTGACGCAGCCGGAAAAAAACGCTGGGTAAGCTCAACACCCTCAGCAAATGCCACGCGTAAGTTTGTAAGATTAGCATTTTTTGCCCGAGTCCAGATAATACGTGCGCGCTCAAATTGTTTTTCAACAGCAAGCCAGTTGCTATTTGGGTCTTGGGCTGCCTTTTCGGCAATCCAGCTGCCATTGCCGCTACAGTATTCTACCTTTATTGGCTGCACTTTTTCAAAAAGTTGTGACCAACCGGTAAATACAAATGGGTCATCAGGTAGAACTGGTGGCATAAACCACACGCCATCGTGAATAAGGATGTGGCGCTTTTCCCAGGTGAAGGGAATGCGAAAGTCTCTGGCTTTTACAATAGTCATAATGGGGAAACATTATACCCCAGTTTGTGATTTTTTTAAACGCAAAGAAGCAAAGTTGCAAAGAGAAAATAATAATTTTTTTCTTTCTGTTTTTTATCTCTCTGCGCCTTTGCGCCTCTTGTTGCTTCTCTGCGTTAAAAAAACCACACACATTTACTAAAACAAGGTTGAAGCATTAATTGATAAGCGTGTGTGTAAATTATTTTTTAACGCAAAGAAGCAACAAGAGGCGCAAAGGCGCAGAGAGAAAACAATATATAAATGGAGGACTTACCCGCTGTCGGCAAGCTCTGTGGTTAGTATTTAGGATTTGCGTCAATTAGGGTGCTCGTTGCATGATGAGGTATTACGAAGGAACTCACACTATGAACCAATCTCTATGGCAAAGTATATTTTTAGAAACCCCCGCATTTGATGCGACAAATGCGTATAATACTCTTTTATCTTTGGCGACATCCCCGCTTGACATGACGCAAGATGATGTAATTACCCCTCAGCGTATTGCTGGCTACAAGGCTCAAGGGGCAGGATTCACCCTGCTGTATGGTTTTGAGCGGGTAACTGATAAGTGTTTGCAAGAGCTATGTACTCTTGCCAAAGAGCGTAAGGCATTAGAGCAGATGGAATGCATGCAAAATGGTGAGATGGTAAATTTTGTTGCCGGCTTTGATAGTGAGCGTCGGGCAGCTCTTCATACTGCTACACGAGATTTATTTGATTCTCCTACTAAGGGTGGGCAAGCTCAAGAGTGCCGAGAGGCCTCGTTAAAAGAACATCAAAAATTAATGCAATTTTTAAGTGATATTGGCGACAAATATACCGATATGATTTTTATCGGCATAGGTGGCTCAGAGCTTGGTCCAAGAGCGCTTTTTCAGAGCCTTGGGTTTTATACCAAAAAGGACCGCCAGGTGCATTTTATTGGCAACGTAGATCCAGATGATGTAGGGATGGCACTAGAGGGGATAGACCTGTCAAAAACCCTCGCGGTGGTGATTTCAAAATCAGGAACCACTCTAGAAACCGCTACAAATGAAGAATTTGTGCGTAAGGCGTTTATTGATAAAAAGCTACCCGATCGCGAGCACTTTGTGTCTGTAACACAGCCTGGAACGCCTATGGACGATAAAGCGCGCTACAAAGAGTGCTTTCATCTTTGGGACTATATAGGAGGGCGTTATTCATCTACTTCTATGGTAGGTGGAGTGCTTATTGGCTTTGCTTGTGGCTACGAGGTGTTTTATGAGCTTTGCCGTGGGGCACACGATATGGATATGGTGGCCCTTAAAAAAGACGAAAAGCAAAACTTGCCTCTTCTTGGCGCACTTTTAGGGATATGGAACCGTAACTTTTTACACTACCCAACTGTGGCTATTATTCCCTACTCACGTATGCTTAGCCGTTTCCCCGCTCACTTGCAGCAATGTGATATGGAATCTAATGGCAAACGTATTGATAGACGCGCAAACGCCACCAAGTTTCAGACTGGGCCAATTATCTGGGGCGAGCCGGGAACAAACGCCCAGCACTCGTTTTTTCAGCTTATTCACCAGGGCACAAGCATTGTACCGCTAGAAATTATTGGCTTTAAAGAGCATCAAGGTACATATGACTTTGACTATAAGGGCACAAACTCGCAAGAAAAGCTGCTTTCTAACCTATTTGCACAAGCAATAGC
The DNA here is from genome assembly GCA_021372185.1 of Chlamydiales bacterium. Taxonomy (GTDB): domain Bacteria; phylum Chlamydiota; class Chlamydiia; order Chlamydiales; family FEN-1388; genus SZAS-7. The sequence goes on from JAJFUY010000129.1 coordinate 20,223, forward strand.
GCTTGCTAAGGGTCAAAAAAACGCAAATCCTAATAAACTCTTTCCTGGCAACCGCCCAAGTTCCATACTTTTGGCTAAAAAGCTTACTCCCTATTCGCTAGGGGCATTACTTTCCTATTATGAAAATAAAATTGCCTTCCAGGGCTTTATCTGGGGCATAAATTCATTTGATCAAGAGGGCGTACAGCTTGGTAAACAGCTTGCAGATAAGACCTGCGCCCTTTACGCCGCTAAGAAAACAGGGAAAAAAGCAGAAGACTTCCCCCTTGGCCAAGCACTTATCGATATATCGGATGCGCTATAGAGGCTGTGAAAAAGTGACAACGTTAATGGCGGAGCGGTGTCTTTCGTGTAGAGCTTTGCAACATAAGCGCGCTAACTTAAGAGAATTGAAGTAATTTTTTTCAGGCTGAAGGCCTGGAATATAAGAGCCCAGGGCAACGCCCTGGGTATAATAAGGAGGGGTATTGCAGTCTGAAGGACTGCGTTATGGCAAACGGTAAATTAATTGATTTCGAAAGAGCAAACCTTTTATTTTTCGGTTTGCCATAACGCAGTCCTTCAGACTGCAATACCTTTCACAGCATCCCCAGGGCGTTGCCCTGGGCTCTTATATTCCAGGCTTT
>JAJFUY010000132.1 GCA_021372185.1 Chlamydiales bacterium
TGAAGCCTATGTAAAATGCACCCCAAAGCAAATAGGTCAGTTGCATAATAATCTTCTCCCGCAAGCTTCTCAGCTATAATACCTTCTGGGGGCAAATAGCTACTATTAAACTGCACTTTGATGCCATTGGCAGAATCTACATGCTTAATGCGGCCAAAGTCTGCAATGACAGCTCTTATGTCACGGTTTTTGCGGCTTCCTTTTTTAGTATTCTCAAGCAGTATATTTCTGGCTGTTAAGTCGCGGTGAATTAAGCCTTTAGAATGTAGCGCATGCAGCCCTTCTAAAAGGTCATGCGTCATATTCAACTTCTGCTTATAGGAAAACTTGTACTTATTTTTAAATGCTTTAGAAAGAGCACCACCTTCGTACAACTTACACATCATGTAATATATAGGACTGCCATCTTTTGCCACTCCTTCACTACATGCATAAAGCTTCACAATACCACTAGAGCCCTGCATATGCTGTAAAGCGGCCATTTCATTGCGCATTTGATAACTTGAAGCACAACGAGCGGCTAATTGCGGATTTTCTACGTCGTATAAAATTGATTTAGTAACAACTTTCTTCACGCCGCGGCCTACTTCATCCACTCCATGTTTTTTAAGGTGAATGAATATCATATTTGTTTCAGGAAAGTACTCTAAAGTACGCTCTAGGCCAGTTCTTCTACGGCTTAGATAGTTAGTTCCTAGATCATGTCTCATCTTTTCAAAATCAGTCTCTACAAATAATGCAATACGAAAGAGCTCATTTTTGTTTATACCCATCTTACCAGGCAGTGTGCGCATGTTTTGCGTAGCTACAACAGCTCTTAAAAACGGCATTTGATTTGTTTTCTGAGCCACTTCTAGGATTTGATTTATCGTTATGCCATCTTCAATTGCCGCTTTTGCAATATATCCTAATTGTGTCCACTCTTGCTTATTGGCGTACATCTCAAGAGTCTCCAGCCACACCTCTCGAGCCTGTTTACGGCCTATTCTCGGCATATCTTTAGCTACTTTGCCGTGAGTAAAAATCTGAGGCTTTTGAAACGAGCTAAGCCCGAGAATTAAAAATAAACATGACGTAGCAGCAAGTCTTAACATGGAGCATATCCTCGAATTATGTAATAAATCCTGATAATAATGATTGGTGATTTAGAGTGTTAGCAATTCCTTGAGGAACTGAAAATCTTGATCTTAATCCTGAATTGTTCCTACACTGGCCGCTTAGAAAAACCATAACAATCAGGAGTCAGAGTATGACAATGCCAGAACTAGACGCACTAAAAAGATTCAACACAATTGATTTTAAAACTGAGTTTACGACAACCACACTAGAAGTAAAGCCTCGCGGCTTTTTAATGATGCACTTTCCACGTGCTGTAAAATGGATACGCGATACAAGAGTATTTGCATGGCTACAAGAATCTACATTTATAGGCCGATTCTTTCCAAAAGTAAATGCAAGCCCACTTTTGGCCGCCAATCAAGTTGAAAGAAACATCACAACGATTCTAGCAGATAGCCAACTAGCAAACAACCCAGATGTTCAAGCTACCATCCAAAAATCTATTAAAATTTCAACAAACCTTCTTAACCACTATGCCTCAACAACCACACCTGCAACAAAAGCAGACGGCTGGATGGAAATTGCCAACAACCTACAGCGCTTCGTACCTAAAAAGCCTGAAACACCAGCAAATGCGGAACCTGCAAAGCCAGAAACAGCAAAACCTGAAACAACAAAGCCTGAAGAAGTAAAAGCACAAGAACCAAAAGAAGAAGAAACAACACCACCTCCTGCTCCAACACCTACTAACACGGTAACTGAGCCAGACGCTCCAAAAACTCCAGAAAAAAAGACCGATGGGCAAGAAACCGCTGCAACAACACCAGCAACACCCACAACAACTACTACAGTTGCCACACCAGACGCCCCAGTTAAAAAAACAAACAGAAAACAACAACAACCTCGAAGAAGAGAAACAACACCTGTACCCACCGCTCCTACAAGAAGCAAAACTACAAGCAGCAATCCTCCTGCAACACCAAAAAAGACAGACAAGAAAAAGTAAGAGTCGATAAACAGATCGTATAAAAAGGCGCATGATGAAAATCATGCGCCTTTTTTTGTATTAGAGTCCGCAGGACGACGCAAGCGTTGCCCACTGTGACCGTAGGTAACGGTGGGAAAAAGCAAAAAACTTTTTCAGAGCCCGCTTAGGGCGATTCAATCACGAAATTCAATCGCCCTAAGCCGGGCTCCGAAAAATGAATACCTATTCCCACCGTTCCCTGCGGTCACGGTGGGGTTTTCTCAGTCGCCCGAAATCGGGCTCTAAAACATCTATTATTTGACGAAGTCGAGGGTGAATCTATTGCGGCTGAAAAATTCGGGGGCTATGTGGATTTTTGCTTCATCCTCTTCTAGGTGTACTTTGAGGGATTTTTTGTTGTTGGAGACCTTTTTTATGAATTCTGCGATTTTTGGATCGCTTGAATTTTGGTATTCTTTGGGGATGACAAGTGTCCAGTAGAGCTTTTTGGAGCTGCCATCAAAGCCTAAGAGGTGTCTAAAGCCGCGTCTTGCATATAAAGGTAACTCTATCTTTTGGCCACCTGCCAGACTAAATTCAATCTTTGTATGTAAGCCTCTTTCGTTTAAACCGCGTTCGGCAAATTTCTTTAATTTTACCTGAGGCGTATCTGCAAGAGATGATTTCATCTCGCCCTTATAATCATGCACAACTTCTGGTCCTTGTTGAAACCCTGTGTGCGGCACATCATCTGCCAAAAAGGCCTCTTGAGGTATAGCCTGACCTGTCTGTTCAAATTGCCATTCTTGATCGTAGATATCTTTAAAGTAGTATCCGGAATTGCCATCTTTATCTGTCCCAGTAACCCTAAGCTGCCTATGGTCTTGCCCACGGCCTGTTTGTAAGATAGCAATATCACTTGTAAGTCGCGCCATACCCTCTAATGGTATTGTTGGCTGTAAGAGCCAGTCTTCAGCTGGCAAAAACCGCACTAAGGGTGTTTTATTATCAATATCATAGGTGCTTGGAAGGGCAGGGTTTGAGCCTATGCTATCAAAATCAGCATAGCGCGTATACATCTTGTGAATTTCTTTGCCGTCTTTATCTCGTGCTCGTTGTATAAGAAATGGCGTTGAGGCACTCACCGCCATATTTTCTGCCACAAAGCGTCCATCTTCTGGCCCAGTAATTTCATTTTCTAGCTTGTTATGTAGCCAAGGGTCTGCCAAAAATATGCGAGTACCCGTTTCATCCAATACATAGAGTGTTGTAACGCCTATAAACGGGTCTGGGTGCTTTTTACCCGCCATGTCTGTGTAATACATAGCATCAGAGCCCTTATGAGAAATAGCAAAGCTGCGGGCATTTTGAGGTACAATCAAGGTAGGGTCTTTGATAAGGTTCACGCCTGTAGATACAATGTCCATATTAAACCACTTGGTGGTCCAGATAACCTTGGCCCCTGGTAGTTCAGTCCAGTTTGGACTATCAAAATCTACTTCTACGTTTACAGAGTGGCTTTTGGCATAGTGCGCACGGTTATGTTCATCAAGTACTACCACATTATCGCCGTCGGCACTAATAGCTTTTATAGGGGTGTGTGCAGTATCTGCATACCCGTCATGATTACCAAAGGGTTTCCAAGGAGCATCTTTGGATGCGCCAATAGGCCTATACACCACCTTATCATCGATTACTGCATAGGTAAACTTGCTATCCATGGCTGTTTTTTGGCAGGATGCAAATGAAACAGGAACTGTCTCTGTGATATTCTGCTTTTCTTTAGCCTTCCGGGTAAAGCTCGATACAACAAATTTAATAGGGAACGTACAAGTAGAAATAACCTTCCCAATAACATCTTTTATAAATGAGATGCCACCTGACAATTTGTCCATCATTTTTACAACCTTATCTTCTTTAGACTTAATTGGATAAGGTCTTAGCGTTGGAAGTTGTGGGCGAGGCTCAAATATATAATCATGAGGATCTGGCTCTCGAGAGCTCACTTTGACCATAAAGGCATCTCCTTATAGATACCTTTATTATGTATATTTATTATTTAGATTTCAAGCCGAGAAGAATTAGCTATCTTCAAGATCTTCTAAACTAAATGGGCTACACAAACCAATCTGGCACGTTCCTGGGCACTCGTGAGGTGTTGGCTCACCATTTCGGCAGGTATCTTGCAAAAACAGATCTATTGAAATACCCTCCACAAGCCTTTGAACGCCAACATGAAGGCCGTCTAAATCCCCACAGATACGCCCATGGCTTAAAAAACCGCCCATATTAAAGCAGTGAATGTTCCCAAGAAAAGAGGCAGATCCTAATTTTCGTTCTAAAAACTCAAAATGAGGCCCTAAATAAGGATAGCGGCCATACTTAGCATCAATATCAGGCACACGGTCTTTCCAGAGCTGAATTTGATCAATAAACCCTTGTAATTCAGGCTGTTTTGAGCCATCTATTGCAAATCCAGTAGCCAAAATAAGAAAATCAGTAAAAATTATGCCGTGGTTAGTCTCCACTTTTATGCGCTTATTATCAGCAAACGAGACCGCTTTTATTTTTGTAGAGGCTAAAAGCTCAAAGTTTGAAAATGATTTTATCCTATCTATTGAATCTTGCGGCGGCGGAATTCCTGCGTCTAGCACCTTTGTGCAGTATTGATAGCGCTCTTTATTTTTTAAATAATAAAACCCGCGCATAAACCCAACATAGGCAAAAGAGGCCGCATGGTTCACTGCGGGAAGCTCTTGCTTTCTCATAAGCATCTGCACCCGATCAGCGCCGCCCTCTAGTGCGAGCGCCGCAGCATCATAGCCTGATGCGCCCACGCCAATAACAGTAACATGTTTATTACGTAACAGGCTGGCATCAATGCGATCGCTTGTATGAGCCCAGTAGCGTTTTGGTATACGTGTTGTAAATGATGGAAGTTCTGCCCCTCCAAAACCTGTCTGGCCTGTTGCTAACACCACTTTTCGGCAATGAATTACTTGTTCATTTGCAAAATGTAACTGAAGAGTCTGATCCTCATTTGGCACAATATTTTGCAACTTCCAGCCGTTATACACAGCAACACCAGTAGTCTTTTTTAACCACTGAAGATATTTACCCCAAGCATTAGTTGGAATTCTACCTACAGCCTCCCACTTTTCCGGCCCATATTTAGCCTCACACCAGGCCTGAAAGGTTAAGTGTGGCAGGTTAGCTGGGCCTCTTAACTGTTTGCCAGAACGTAGTGTGCGCATGCGCGCTGTTGTAAGCCAGGGGCCTTCCTCGCCATCTTTTGCGCTGTCAAATACGCGCACATTATGAATACCTTCAAGTTGTAGGGCATGAGCAATAGCAATTCCGGCTTGCCCCGCTCCAATAACTGCTACATCACAGATGTCATCATCTTCCAGCCTCCAAGAGGCTGCAGGCAGGTTCATGAGCTCTAAATCTTTTCGTACCTTTTTTTCTAATG
>JAJFUY010000159.1 GCA_021372185.1 Chlamydiales bacterium
GCTTTAGCTTTTGAATATGGCTATAGTATTGCCCGCCCAGAAGCATTAGTGCTATGGGAGGCGCAGTTTGGTGATTTTGCCAATGGCGCACAGATTGTTATAGACCAGTACATAACACCCGCCGAGCAAAAATGGGGTGTCCATTCTAACCTTGTAATGCTGCTACCTCATGGCTATGAGGGCCAAGGCCCAGAACATTCAGCTGCCCGAATAGAGAGATTTTTGCAGCTTGCTGCAGAAGACAATATGGCTATTTGTTATCCGTCAACACCGGCACAGTACTTTCATTTGCTTAGACGCCAGGTGAAGATGCAAAAACCTCTTATAGTATTTACTCCAAAAGGACTTTTGCGCGCGCCAGAGTGCGTAAGTTCTCTTGATGATTTGGTATCGGGCACGTTTGTTGAGGTGCTCGATGACACAAAAACAAAGGGTGTAACAAGACTAATATTCTGCTCTGGACGTTTCTACTATGATCTAAAGCCCCACTGCAGTGAAGATACCGCAATTATTCGCATTGAGCAGCTCTACCCACTTCACACAAAGCTCTTGAAAGACATTATTGCAAAATATCCCCAAGCCAAAGACTTTGTATGGGCACAAGAAGAACCCTATAATATGGGCGCAAGAGCTTATATTTTTGAACCTCTCCAGCAGCTCTTGCCAAATATTTTACAATACTGCGGAAGAGCCGCCAGTGCATCTCCTGCCTGTGGTTCGCACCTTGTACACGAAAAAGAATTTGAACTGATCATAGATTCACTATTTAGAGGCCAAAAATGAAATACGATATCAAAATACCCCCACTCGGTGAATCTATCTCACAAGTGACCATTGGCACCATTTTAAAGCCTACCGGTAGCACAGTGACCCGTGATGATGAACTTATCGAGCTTGAAACCGATAAACTCAACCAAGTGCTGTATGCACAAGGCTCAGGACTTGTTACCATAACAGTAAAAACAGGTGATATAGCAAAGGTTGGCGATGTAATTGGGTACATTGATGAGCAAGACGTAAAACAAGAAGTAAAACAAGAAAGTAAAAAAGAAGAACCAAAAACCACGCCCGTAAGCGCATCAAAAGAAGCCTGGATAAAAGAACTTGATGCCAACCCAGAACCAATTAAATCTAAAAGAAACGAAGATGTGAAAAAACCCCTCTCATCTCTTAAAAAAAGCATGGCAAAACGCCTGTTAGAGGCCACAAACACAACGGCAATGCTTACCACATTTAATGAAGTGGACATGATTGAAGTGATAAAGCTGCGGGAGCTGTATAAAGAGGCATTTATTGCTAAATATAAAACTAAACTTGGGTTTATGTCGTTCTTTGTGAAAGCCTCAGTTTCGGCATTGCAGGCATTTCCTGAAGTAAATAGCTATCTTGATGGCGACCACCAGATATTTAGAGGAGCAATTGACATCGGTGTGGCGGTATCTAGCGACCGCGGCCTCATCGTCCCCGTTATTAAGCATGCAGACGCTTTAAGCTTTGCACAGATTGAACAGCAGATAGATGACTTTGCTAGCCGTGCAAAAAGCGGTACACTCACTTTTGATGACCTCACAGGTGGGGGATTTACGATTACGAATGGCGGCCTTTTTGGCTCAATGCTCTCAACCCCTATTTTAAACCCACCTCAGTGCGCTATTTTGGGTATGCATAAAATTACTAAGCGTGCTGTTGTGGTAGATGACCAGATAGTAATACGCCCCATGATGTATCTAGCGCTTAGCTACGATCACCGCGTGCTTGATGGGAAACAGGCAGTAAGCTTTTTGGTGCACATAAAAAATATGATTGAAGACCCGCACCGCCTTGAGCTCGGAGTATAGCATGAGCTATGATGTTGCGATTATTGGAGCCGGCCCTGGTGGCTATATTGCGGCCATACGTGCAAGCCAGCTTGGCCTTAAGACGTGTGTGTTTGAAGAGTATCCCAGCCTTGGTGGGACGTGCCTAAATGTGGGCTGTATACCATCTAAAACCCTTTTACACTCATCAGAGCTCTATGCGCGTTTTGTTGAAGAGGTCAAAAAGTATGACATAGATATAGAAGATCATGCATTTGATTTTCCGGCCCTACAAAGCAAAAAAACTCAAGTTGTAACAGGTCTCACAGATGCTATTGGGCATCTTTTTAAAAAGTATAACATTGATGTTTTTGCCTCAAAAGCTGAAGTGATTGGTGCTCACCAAGTACGTTATGATAAAGGTGTAGTTGAAGCCAAAAATATTATTTTAGCATCTGGTTCATATCCAATTTCACTACCTTTTTTACCCTTTGATGAAAAGAAGATACTTTCATCTACAGGTGCCCTAGGACTCGAAAAAGTACCCAAATCGATGATTGTGGTTGGTGGGGGAGTAATT
>JAJFUY010000165.1 GCA_021372185.1 Chlamydiales bacterium
TCAAGTAAATTTTGCCATAACTGTTGAGGATTTGTGGCTCCGGGAAAGCGGCATCCAATGCCAATAACGGCAATCTCTAAACCGTTCATTTGCTTGTGTTTACAGTACTCTTCGTACATATTCACATACTCAGTTTTTCACGAGCGTTTTAATAAAGCCGAAAGAAATGTAGCAGATTTATCGATCCAAGAAAAGAACTTTCGGCCAGAAATTTTTCAAGCGACAAATACCTTACCATGTGCTATAAAGTTCTGGTACGTTTTTTAGGTAAAAATGAAACAGATTACTCTTCTTCCCAACATGATTACAGCATTTGGACTGTCTTGTGGATTATTTGTTATTTTTAAAATGACAATGACTGAAAATGGTAACGCTACCTATCCTGTACTATTAGCCACAACAGGCATATTACTTGTAGCTGCTGTCGCAGATCTCCTTGACGGAGCATTAGCTCGCGCCATGAAAATTGAAAGCGAATTTGGCGGAGTTTTTGACTCGCTAGGCGATGCTGTCTCTTTTGGTGTTGCCCCCTCGGTCATCGCTATAAAAAGCCTCTCTTTACAGTCTGGCACGCCGCTTGCATTTCTTGTTACTATTGCTGCGACTATTTTTACTATCTGTGGAGTCTTACGCCTTGTACGCTTTAACATAAGCAACCTACAGGCAAGGGGTAACAAAGAACACATGGATGCCAACAAGAAGCACTTTACTGGCCTTCCAATACCGGCTGGTGCCGCGGCTGCAGTGTCTGGTAACCTCATTTTAGTTTCTGAAGAATTTCAAAATCACTTTTTTATCGACGATGAAACTCGCGCCTGGATTATGATTGCCCAAATGATTACTCTGGGCTATTTTATGGTAAGCCAGTGGAAATTTCCAAGCCTTAAAACCCTTCGTTTACCGGTTGCATCGTTCCAGGTGCTGCTTACAACAGTCGTTAGCGCTATGGTAATTTTCTATGGCATCCTTCATTACTTTGCTATTGTCTTTTTTCTTGCTTCCTGGGGCTATCTTATCATCGCATGGCTCTTTTCTCTAACCCGCATTATCTTCAAAAAAAAAGCGCAAGCATCGACTGTATCTTAAGCTAAATTAACAAAACCCAAGGGTTCCATTGGACTGTCTTTTGAGATAATGAGTTCGCCCTTAAAGTAGCGGCGGTAGATGTCGAGGGCTTGTTGGGCAGTTTGTACGCAGTAAAAGCAGCTGGAGACCCATTCTGAGCCTTTGATAGTGCCGTTGTTGAGGTTTGCTTGAAAACGGGAGGTTATTTTATCTTTCCAGTAGTTGAGCTCGCCTACTAACAAAATTGGTGTGGGCATGACACAGCCTACTTTTCTTCTTACTTCTTCTAGGCAGTATTCAAAGTCGGTTCCTATACCTCCCATGACAAAGATAGGAAAATCTAGGTTAAACTCTGCCTGGCGCTCTACTAGTTCATAGTGCCTGTAGGTCATTTTTGCTTCTATATAGGGGTTTGCACGCTGTTCATTGACTACGGCTTGGCTAGAGGAGCGAAAATCTGAAAGTCTGGCTCCAGACAAAATTTTTAAGTCTTTGGCAATACGGTTACCTGTTTCCATAGCTCCTGGGCCACCTCCTGTAATAAGAACGAGGGGTGTATCGCTTTTAAGAAGTGGGTGAGAGGTCGTACTTCTCATCTCAATTACCCCCTTTAAGACATCAGTTAAGAGCTCATCAAAACCACCTGAGAGTAAGTTAGAGCCATATACCCCAAAGGTAGTGGCTTTAATAAAGGTCTCTGTTTGATTAAGGGGCACAAACATACCCGTTTCACGCTTTGGTTTTTGCACGTACTGCAGCACCTTACCCGTAATCTCATCTACCCAATAGACAGGGATAGCAAATTTATAGAGGTCATTCATCATCGCGCGGTCTTCATAAGAAAAAAACTGGCCATGACTGCAGGATGGATACTGAAAATAGATACCTTTTAGGCAAGATGACACCCTATCTGATAAGAGCATACGCTTCATAATGGGAGATGGGAAATAGCGGGTAAGAAGTACCCCTTGGCTTGTTATATCCCCGTCTTCTATAGCCTTTAAATAGGGATAGGTTGGCTGCTGCTCGATAAAGCGTGAAATAAGTAAGGCTTGACGCGTCCCGTGCGTGATACCTGGTAGGTCATGAAACACTGCCGGCTTTACTGTCCAGTCAGAGCTTTTAAGCTCTTTCATCTGCTGTCCCTTTACTACAAATACACTTGTGCGCTCTTCTATAGGTTGTGGGGCGGTATTAAATGCTGTAAAAAGAGAATTTACATCTTCTAGACATATCTGTAGCTGGTCTCTATCAGAGAAAAAGACGTGCTCACGATAGGGCTCAAGAGTATAAAACTCTAGCGGTATGTCATTCAGCTCACGCTTTGATGATCCATAAAGCTCATACACATCTCCTGAGGCTGTAGTATCTGGCTGTAAAACTGACGCTGTAGTGTGGGTGTACCCAGGAGATAAAAGCTCATCTACAACTCGAGCAAATACCGTTCTAATATGAAGTGGACTTGTACGTAAAAGCAAGATTTCATCATCTTCAACATTACGTGTTGCCCCTTCTAGCCATGCCTGGTGGAGGTGAAGCATATTTCTTAACGAGTATTTTTCATCATGAAGGGCTTTTGCCATGGTTGGTAAAAAGCCAAAAATTGAGCTTTCGTAGGTAATACGGCCATTTTTTAAGGCAAGATAGGCTATTGTTCTTCCATCTACCTTATCTAAAATCATATTATCGCTCCCCTGCATGCCGCCTAAAGATAATAGCGGCCTGCCCTGCCTATCAGAGCGCCCAAACATGCGCGTAAGATAATCAGGATCTCGCACTCTTCGTCTTGTATCTGCCGCAAAGAGCTTTCCAATATAGGCGCCCACAGTTATCAGTGCGAGCATTTCACGCGCTATAGGGCCAATTGCATGTAGACGCACCTCAACTGTTGCTACTCTCAGCGCCTTATCAAGATCATACTTTTGGCCAATACCATTTAGGCCAATTTGAGCTAAAGTACTCTTGATATTAAAAAAAACAAGCTCAGGTTCTATCTCAAAGCCAACAAAATTTGGGTGAATATTCTCTATAATAACCTGTACGATACTTGTTTTTGGATCGATGCGCTCTATTTTTGTAATTTTGGCATCGGGCGTTACTAAGTCAAGTTGGGCAATATTCATAAAGACCTTTTGGGTAATTAAGGCTCAAGAGGTTCAATACCTCGTATCCTTTCTTTTACACATTAAGGACATTATTTGCTATTTGCCATAAAAGCGCAAATTTCGATAATGGAGGGTTTTACACTGAAAGGCTGTACTCTTATGAATCAATCAACTCCCAAAATTCCGCGTTCTGTAGGCACCCATGATGGCACGTTTCATGCTGATGAAGTGACTGCATGCGCACTTTTAGAGTACTTTAACCTTATCGACCACGATAAAATCAAGCGGACACGTAACGCTGATGACCTGCGCACGTGCGAATTTGTCTGCGACGTAGGCGGCATTTATGATGCATCTATCAAACGCTTTGACCACCACCAGGCAGATTATAAGGGCCCATTAAGCTCAGCTGGCATGATTTTGGAGTATTTAAAGCAAACAGGCGTTCTTAAAGCCAAAGAATTTGACTTCTTTAATAACTCGCTTGTTCGTGGTGTAGACGCTCACGATAATGGCAAAGACCCCCAAATCCCCGGATTTTGTACCTTTTCTCAGGTAGTTTCTAATTTTACCCCTATTCACTACGATGCGACACCAGAAACGCAAGATGCCGCCTTTTTAGAAGCTGAAAAGTTTGCTGTAGGACACATTTCAAGACTCTGGGAGCGCTACCAATACAACCAAACATGCCGAGATGTCGTTGAGCAGGCTATGGCTGATTTTCGTGACTGTTTAGTATTTGAAAAGTCTATCCCTTGGATGGATGCCTTCTTTGATTTAGATGGCGAGCGACATCCCGCACGTTTTGTCATTATGCCTTCAGGCAAATGCTGGAAGCTCCGCGGCATCCCCCCAAGTTGCGATGATAAAATGAAAGTACGTCAACCACTGCCAGAAGAATGGGCCGGATTATTAGATGAAGACCTCCAAAAGATCTCCGGCATCCCGGGCGCCCTCTTTTGCCATAAAGGCCGCTTTATCTCAGTCTGGAAAACACGCCAAGACGCAGAAACTGCCCTGCAGCGCGTGCTACAAGTAAGGAGTATGCATTGAGCCACAAAAATATCTTCTTAAGAATCATTGACGAAGAGATCCCTTGCGATAAAGTGTTTGAAAATGAACGCATTTTAGCGTTTAAAGACATAGCACCTGCTGCTCCCGTACATATCTTGATTGTGCCCAAAAAGCCGCTATCAAACATCTCAGAAATCACAGAAGCTGACGGACCACTCATTGCCGAAGTTTTTATGATAGCAAACGATTTAGCCAAAAAATATAAGCTCTCTGAGGGCTATAGAATACTCACCAACAACGGCCCCATGGCTGGCCAAACGGTGTTTCAGCTGCATTTTCACCTAATCGGAGGATGCCACCTTGGACCTGTCGCCTAAAAACACCGGCTTATTACTTGTAGATATCCAAGAAAAGCTTTTTGGCAAAATCTATGAACACGACAAACTACTCACAAAGCTCCAAATACTAGCCCGTGCATCTAGCCTCTTAGAAATTCCTATTTTTTTAACCGAACAATACCCTCAAGGATTGGGCAAAACAGTCCAAGTGATAGCGGATATCACTCAAGCCCACCCAAAAACTACCTTTTCTGTTTTAGGTGATAGCCTAATAAAAGAAGAACTAAAAAAAGCGGCACGTGACTATTGGATTGTGGCTGGAATCGAAAGCCACGTATGCATACTCCAAACTGTACGCGACCTACTAAAAAATGGCTACAAACCAATAGTAGTGCAAGATGCCATCTCAAGCCGCAATCTACTCGATCATACATCCGCCTTACAAGAAATGAGAGCCCTCGGCGCACGCATCACCACCACAGAAACGCTCCTCTTTGAGCTCATGCAAGATGCCAAGCACCCTCACTTCAAAGCAATCTCCACTCTGATCAAATAAAAATACAAAATTATAACAGGATGCGCTAGCGCATCCTGTTAATTTTCTTGTTTTGCTACTTTTGCTTTAAAGAGATTTCTTTTATTTGCGAAATTAATTAGGAAAACCCCATGAAATACGTACTTTTACTATCTATCTTTGCAGTAAGTACACTTATGGCATCTATGCCATTTCAAGTAGATTCTGCTACACACACAATTTACATCCCATGTCTACATGATCTAGACCAATCAGAGGCGCTCATAGAAAAAGCAATCGCTAGCCTACCCCCTAAATCCTTTGTATCGTACAGACTTCCCCTTGGCATGACAGGCTATACCTCTCACGAGGCTGATGGCTCAATAAAGACTGTCTATATTGACGGAGAATTTGGACCGTGGGACCCTCCAACATTTGATGGCTTTGTTGAATATGACTTACTATATAAATGAGTTATAGAAGCTTGCCCTATAACTCATAATATGGTATAAAAATGAGTTATAGAAAAGAGGTCTATAAATCATGCTTTGGAACTGGCAGCTGCCTAATTGGCCACATTTTACTTATAATCCAGAAGCCATCGAAGATTTAGAGAAAAAATTTCTAGTGAAAACTGGCTCAGCACACGCCTTTTTAAAGAGTGTTGATGACCAAGAACGCAAACAATTTATTGTAGAAATAATGAGCGTTGAGGGCGTAGAAAGCTCAAAAATTGAAGGTGAATATCTCGAAAGAGAAAGCCTCCAATCCTCCATAAGAAAACATTTTGGCTTACAAACCGCTGAACGCAAAAAAAATGACCGAGAAAGCGGGATGGCGGATCTTTTGTATAGCGTGTTTGAAACCTACGATAAACCACTTACGCATGATATGCTCTATAACTGGCATGCCATGCTGTTCAAAAACTCATCTCATTTGGAGAGTCTTGGCGCCTACCGCACGCATGAAGACCCCATGCAGATTGTTTCTGGACGATTAGACCGTCGAAGAGTCTTTTTTGAAGCGCCCCCATCGCACCATGTAACACATGAAATGAACCAGCTCATTACATGGTATAACTCTGTAAAGATGCCAACCCTAGCCAAGGCCTGCATACTGCATGTCTACTTTGAAAGCATCCACCCTTTTGAAGATGGCAACGGCAGAATAGGCCGCGCACTTGTTGAAAAATCCCTTTCTTGTGATGTAGACCACCCAATAGTACTTGCTATCTCTCAATGTATAGAAAAAAACAAAAAAACCTACTACCAGGAACTTGAGCGCTGTAATCGCACGTTAGACGTGCAATCTTGGGTTGCCTTTTTTGCTGATATAATCCTGCAGGCACAAAATGACTCTATAGAGTTACTCCAGTTTTTATTGACTAAAGCCAAAATGTTTCACACTCTTGCAGGTAAACTCAATCCACGCCAAGAAAAAGTGCTCTTACGCATGTTCCAAGAAGGCCCAAAAGGCTTTGAAGGCGGCCTCAATGCCGATAAATACATGGCCATAACGGGCGCTCCTCGAGCTACCACAACACGCGACCTAAACGATCTCGTAGAAAAAGGCGCTCTCAAAAAAACAGGTGAACTTCGTCATACACGCTACCATCTACTTCTAGACGCCAAATGAGACGCCCAAAAATGCATTTGCAAGAAAACACCTTGTTTACGAGGATACTATAGCATAAGAATTAATGATCAGTGGCGTGTAATTTTTAAGTGGAACAATCAGCCATCTGAAGTAGAAATAGTTGATTATCATTAGGAGAAAAAAATGTTTAAGTACAGTCGAAAACCAACATCTCCAGGTGAGATTTTGTTCGAAGAATTTTTGAAGCCGCTAGGTATTACACAAAGAGAATTGGCCACACACATTAGCTGTGACTACAAAGTCATCAATCGTATCATCAACGAAAAATCTTCGGTAACTCCTGAAATTGCGATGAGGCTGAGCGCTGCCCTTGATACCACGCCTGAGTTTTGGTTAAATGCTCAAATGGCACACGATTTATGGGTCATTAGTAAGACAAAGCGTAAAATTTCTTCCCTATTAAAGCAGGCAGCCTAAACCTATTTAAACAAGTCATCAAACTTCTTTTTGGCGTCTACTGCCCCATCCGCACTTTTTTTGCCCAAAATTGAAAAATCTTCGCAGAGGTTGTTTTTGGTGCGGTCTGCTACATAATCGGTGCCGGGAATTTTGCAGTCGTTAGGACGGCCGGGCTCGTAAAAGCGGCAATTTTTGCAGCAGTGAAGATCTGCTAAACACGCCTCACAGGTAGCTCTAAACGAGACTTTGCCAAATACTAATTCAGGCAAAACGCCCCCACACTGCCAGCAGTTCATAAGACCTCTTCCTAGTAATTAAGGTTCAGCGAATTTTTGAGTGATTTTGCTATGCTTTTCGTTCTCACATAAACCCACATACTCTTACGAGTAGGGGGTTTATGTGAGAACGAAAAGCATAGTAAAAGCGCCAAAAAGTCGCCAACATTAATTACTAGGAAGAGGTCTACAAATCCCCAATTATGCTATTGTTATAGACAAACTATGATACGTAAAATCCTCTTTTTCTTGTTGATTCCTACGCTTATGCACGCTGGCCGCATAGAATCCCTATTGGCTATTGGTGATGCTCATGGCGCGCTATTGGAACTTGAGCCCATGCTTGCTGCCGACCCAGATAATCGCCTCTTGCAGCGACAAGAAATTCAGTGTTTAGCAAAACAGGGCAACATCACCGCGCTTCTAAAAGCCTATAAATGCTTTAATAATAGTAGCGATAAAGCCCTTTTAGAAGATGTCGCGTGGGCCATTATCAATCAGGCCAGCCACTCAAACTCTAATTTTATACGCCAAGAGGCCTATATAGCAGCTTTTATGTCTAATGATGCGCGCGGCATTCCCCTCTGTCAAAAAGCCCTGACAGATCAAAGTGAACAGATGCGCCTTTTGGCTACATCCATGGCCGCACGCGCTCATGACGAAGTGCTAAAAACCACCTGTCATAAAGCTTTAGAGCATGACCCATCAAAACGCGTAAGGCTACAGTCCATCAACACAGTTGGCGCTATGCGCTATGAGCCAGCCCAGGCGACACTCCTTAAGATATTAGAATCAAAAGATAGCGATGCTGTTGAAAAAATGGCGGCAATAGAAGCCCTTACACATATCGCACAGCAGGTAGATACTTCACATATTGAGTCGCTTGTAAAAAGTGATCGCGCCATCTTACGCCTCCTTGCCTGTGAGCTTGTGCTTAACCAGTTTGATAGCCAGCATGCTAAGCACATTTTGCCCCTTATTAATGACAGTGTATTTGATGTACGACTGGCTGCTATTGAATGCATCAGCGCTTTAGGCCAAAAGCCAACAGATGACCAAATGGAGCTCTTGCTGGCTCATAAAGACATAAAAACCAAAATTTTGGCAAACTACCTCTCACTTGTTGTGAGCTATAAAGAAAAAGAGGCTGTTGCCAACTTTACCACCTTTATGCAGCACCAAGACCAGATGATCCGCCTCTTTGCAACGGGCGCTATATGCCATTCTGGGCGCCACATACACCAATTTGTAGACTCATTTGCCAAATTTGACGACCCACTTGTAAGATTGAATTTGGCTATCGGCTGCATCTGGCAACGAATTGATGTTCAAAGAGCTGCCTCCTTTATACTTCATGCTCTAAAAGACTCGGGGCGCCTTTCTTGGCAGAATGTGGGTACCATTTCTTTTGTAGCTCCAAGCACAGCTTTTCACTCAAGCCAGTATGCTAGGCTGCCAGAAAGTGAAGATTTAGCACTACGATTAGAGCTCTATTCTATGCTTGCCTGCTGCCCAAATGTCTCAATTTATGAGCCATTAAAAGCCTTTCTTAAAGAGAGAACATGGGGAATCAGTGGCCAAAGCATAAACCTCATGATGCAAGAGGGCCTCATCTATTTTAAAGAACTCTCAGAACTTGTACATGATGACTGCCCAGAAATAGCCCTGCAAGCGGCATTTATCTTAGCATTTTATGCCCAAGATGATGATGCCCTCAAAGTGTTAACAAAAGCCTTTGGAGATAGTCCAAGGCAAATGAAAGAATACATCCTTTATGCTGTTGCTACAATAGGCACAAAATCTGCCCTACCATTTCTGGTGCAGGTGCTCAATGAACCCTCAGAATCACTCAGAGTAATGGCCGCTCGTGGCATCCTCATCTGCCTCTACAAATAGTGTGCGACCTTTGTGAGTGATGTGTGGATTTCGGACCAGGTAATTGGGTGACCTTGCAGGCATTTGAGAGCAATTGATACTATGGGCTTGTCCTTTTCAGAGACTATTGAGGGAGCCTTATAAACATGAAAATCACAATCAGGGATCTCTCCTATCGTTTCTTCGTAACCAAACCTTGAAGTAGTCGGATTACCTCCGCTAGTCTCTACGAGTATTCCTAAAGTGTAGACGTCGTTTAAAAGCAGACCAAATGCAAAAAAATCCCATTTTTTAGCGCGATCAAATTTTAAGGCGTCAAATGCTTCTTTATCAACTTTACGAATATCGGGAGGCCCACATTTTTGCAAATAATAAGGCCGCTTTTCAAGGCGTCGCTTTAAGAAGTCTGCATCTAAAGTACCGGTTGTTTTATCAAAAATAAGAGCGCCCTCAAGATCTATAATCACAGGCCCCATGTTATTTATTAAAATATTTTTTGAGTGTAGATCGCAGTGGACTATTCCATTTTCATGAAGGTACTCAAGACCTTGAGCAATAGCTGCCATGACGACTTTTTTTTGCTCTTTTTTTAAATCACTAAATTTGTGTGGACAGTACGATGAAACGCAGGCAACAGAAGTATCGCCATTTTTACGCGTATAGGCAAAAACCTTGCTATGTCGTACATACTGTTTGCCAGGCCCCGTGCCTTGATTTATCCGCTGAAAAACTAAATCTTCAGTTGTAATTTGCTTTGCATGCTTTAAAACGCTACGTACAGCTACTTCACAAGTGCCCACCTTCTTCATAATCTTGCTTATCTTAAATTGTCCAGACCCGGCAATCGCATTTTTTTCATTCTTGTGCAAATTCATAAAGAGTTTCACCTCTTCTGTCTCGAACTGCACAGTGTAAGAGTGATCCTGATCAGCAAATGTATTTTTTGCAACTTTCATAATAGCAGGCATGTGTGATATCTGATTTCGAGCCCAACTCACTACACGCTGTTCTAGTTGAATAGAACTAGTAACCATTCTGAAATCCTTAAATGTCTACTCCATGAGGTTGTGAAAAAATTAGAATCCTGGCGAGTTTGCTGATATTTTTTAGCAGATTTTAAAATTTAGCCCAGCCAGAACCGTCCAGGTGCCGGTTTGGGCGGGGCTAAATTTTGAAAGATGCAAAAAAGATCGGCGAAATCGCCTGGATCTCTATTTTTTCACATCCTCCATGCATGACTATACCAGGTTCATTTATTCCAGGTTCATTTATTCCAGTTTCATTTTTTCTTTTTTGCACTTCTTGTCTAAAGTACATTCCACTAGGCGAAAAAAAAGTGCGTGCAAATTTCTTGACATTATTTTTGTGGAAGATAATAGTTGCCGTTTGATGTACTAATTGTATTTTTTATTACCCTCCTTCACGATAAGGTGTGAGCAATGAAATTGTTTATTTTCTCTAGAAATATCGCGGCAATTGTTGCGGCTCTCTGTTTAGCTTCTGGATCTCTTATTGGATCTGAGCACCATAAGTCTCGACATCACAGCTCAAGCAGTAACTCTTGCAAAAGCGTAAAAAAGCAGCTTCATAATGTAGGTCATACCCTCGATCGCATTGAACAGCTAGAAAAGCAGCTCACAAGCGTTGCTCCAACGCCAATTACTCAAAAGAACATCGATCGTGCTGGCGGCGTTTTGACTCTCTGCCACTCAGGTGATTACTGTGTAACAGAAGACATAAAAGGAGTTCTTGTTATTGGTGCAGATAGCGTATGTCTTGACCTTTGCTGCCACACCCTTGATGCAAAAGGCTTGCCTAGTGCCATCATTGCCAATGGCTATCAAGGCCTGAAAGTATTTGACGGACGCATTATACATTCAGAGACTGCCGCAATAAAAATACAAAACTATAGTTCGGTAGAGCTCTATAAGCTTGTCATGAACAATCATAGCCTTGACTCTATCCGCATAGCAGATTCTATCAATATTAACGTACATGATGTCGACTTTATCAACGACCAAAGCGGCGAGCATGCTCTCTTACTTAGCAACTGCACAAATATGGTTATTAAAAACTGCAATGCCTCAGGTTTTTTAAGCACGATTGGTGCGGTGATACAACTGAATTTTTGTCTAAATACATCGATTCAAGATGTGGAAGTAAGAGAATGCATCAAATCAGTGGCATCTCCAGCTGGTAGCTATGACCCAGCTTCTATGTTAGTATGTATCAACGGATCTCCAGGGACTGATCTTGTTCATGTGAAAGTAAGCGACAACACCGTTGACACAACTGCTGTTGGAGCAAGGCGGTTTGCTGCAATTGGATTTATGAATTCACCAGGCGGTTCTTTGCACAGATGCCAAACAAACAATAACACCGATATCAATGGTGATGTTGGAAATGATATAACGAGCTTTTCCGGCCTAGATAGACAGGTATTTATTGGCAGTAGCGATAATGTGACTGTGACTGAGCACCAAGCAAATAACAATAGATGCACTGTTGTCATGACAGACTTTCGTATGTATGCCCCTCTCGACTCACTAAATGTGGTGTTTGATGGCTGCCAGGCAAATAACAATAGCATAGCGGAACTAGCTGTTAATTCAGTTTTTGATTCCTATTTTGCAGGCTTTCTTGTGCAATTCAACGCTATACGTCCTGACGGTGCCGTTGTGCGTAATTGCCAGGCAAACTTTAACACAGTAGTAAACGGTGGTTCAACCCGAGACCCCATGAGTAACCAAGGCCTTTTTATGGGCATTCGGTTAGAGGGTAATGGTATTATTGACTCATGCCAAACAAGCAATAATACCTTCCAAGATGCATCGATAATACCTCAGACGCAAGTTACTGGCATTTATGCAGTGAATGCAGCAAGTGCTACTATAATAAATTCGTCATCTGATAACAACACTGGCGCAGAAACAGCAGCTGGGATTACTTTTTTTGGCGATCTACAAAATGCCTCTAGCTGCACCATACAGAGCTGTTCTGCCAGCTCCAATGGTAACTACGGTCTTTTGATAGGAAATCCTTTTAGGAAGGCTGGAATTGCCACATCTAATGCAGAAGTTTTTGACTCTGTGTTTAACCAAAATGGTAGTGCCTTTGGCGATGCAGCAGGAATTTTTATTTTTCCAGGTGACGTCAGTATCTCTAATGTCCTGATTAAAGGATGTCAAATTAATGACACATCTTCAGGTAGGGCAAATGCTGCAGGAATACTTGCAGTATCTGCAAGTAATGTTGTGATTGAAGATACTGATGTTTTCAACACAAGAGCAGATGGCGCCGGCCATGGCATCCTCTTTGACACTCTTAGAGACTCCAAGATTATTCGCACGCAAGTACACGGAAACCAAAATAGCGGTGTAGAGCTTGTAGGTGTGAATACCAATGTGCTCATACTCGATTCTATTGCCATCGATAACGATAAAGGCTTTAGCGTAAGTGCCGGAAGCGTCCTTGAAAATGGTGTTATCCAGGGTAACAAAGCACTTGGTAATGTAAGCTTTGGCTTTGAGCATGCAGCGGTACTCCCTGTGCCATTTGATACAGGCTATCAAAATAACTATGCGCAAGATAACGGCGTAAACTACAGCATCAGCAATATAATCCAGCTATTTAACTACAGTATTCCAGCGGCAACGTATACGTTTGTCCCAAATGGTGCGAGCAATTACCCTACTCAAGCTAATATCGATGCTTCGTAGGTTGTGAATTATTTATATTTTGATTACCCCCTTCACGATAAGGTGTGAACAATGAAATTATCAGTTATCTCAAAAAGTGTATCGGCTTTTGTCGCAACTTTCTGTTTAGTTTCCGGATCTCTTGCCGCATCAAGCGACTCATGCTACCAAGACGTAAGAGATCAGCTTCAAAATGCCAACGCAAAACTTGATCGCATTAAGCAGCTAGAACATCGCCTAAGCCAAGAAGCTCCAACTCCAATTACACAAAAGATGATGCATGAAGCAGATGGAACGTTAGTGCTCAAACACTCAGGTGATTACTGCTTAACAGAAAATATTTGCGGCACTATCGTGATTGAAGCCAATAGCGTATGCCTAGATTTATGCTGCCATACCTTAAATGCTAAGGGTGAACCTAATGCCATCATTGCAGCAGATTATCAAGGCCTCAAAATATTTGACGGTCGCATCATAAATGCAAGCATTGCAGCCATATCAATAGATAACTTCAGTGCAGTCGAGCTTTTTAAGCTTATCTTAAACAACAATGCCCTCGATGCAATCCACATCACAAATTCTACCGATCTAAACGTGCATGATATAGACTTTATTAACGACAATAGCGTCGAGCGAGCTCTTTGGTTTGACACCTGCAACAACATCACCGTAACACACTGCAATGCTACCGGCTTTTTAAGCACCATCGGTGCCATCATTCAGCTTGATGGCTGTAATGCCGCTTCGCTGCAAGATGTGGATGTGTCGGGTAACACCAAAACAGCTGGTGCGAATGTTAATGAATTTAGTCCTGGGACGGCATTTGTATCTGTTGCTTTTAGCTCAGGCATTCATTTTGTTCATGTCAAAGTTAATAACAATACATTCAACAACAGTATACCTATCGCCGATCAATCAAATCATCATAGAACAGCTGAGGCAATCAATTTTGTATCATCCAATAGCTGTTCATTGCACAGATGCGAAACATCTAATAATATTGATATCGTAGGGTCAGGGGCAACACCAATCACTGAAGATTCTATTTTATCATTGAGTGAATGCAGTGGCTTCATTATTACCGAGCATCAATGTAACAACAATACATGCCCGACAGCAATTATTAGTTTTATAGGGATAGCTCTTTATAGATCGTCAGAGTCTATTCTCGAAAACTGCCAGGCCAATACCAATATAGTAGATGAACTTTATGTGTTGCCATTTGTATTTGCTCAGATGCATGGAATTTGGGTAGCAGGTTTTGGCGATGGAAGTTCGCAGGACAATGTTCTGAGAAATTGCCAGGCGAATGATAACACAGTAAACAAGGGCGGAGCGGGTAGATCACCAGGTACATTAAATCCTGGTCTTGTAGCAGGTGTACGTATGAATGGTACGGGCCACGTTATTGATGGCTGCCAAGCAAATCAAAATAGCATGGGTGATTCTCCTGAATTTACCTTGATTTTTGGTTTCTTAAAATCTGCTGACACCAACGGTGTGCTGTCAAATTCTACAGCTGATAATAACGTAGGTGGCGAAAGGGCGTATGGAATATCGCTACATCCGTTGAATTTTGGATTTATTTTTGGTGCCGATCAAATCATATCAAACTGTTCGGCCAACTCGAATGGAAACTATGGTATCTCAACGGGGTTATTTAGTGATCCATTACCAGAATTTGCCGCTAACGTTGTGATTTCAAATTGTGTGTGTAACAAAAATGGAACAGGGTCGGGTCCTGCAGCTGGGATTATTATTGTAAATCCAGCTCAAGATAGAAGCATAGTCATTAAAAATTGCCAGATTGCCGATACCGGTACTGCAGCATCAACAATAGCTGTAGGTGTTCATGCAATAACAGCGGCTAATGTTGTTATTGAAGACTGCAACATCTTCAATACAACCGCAGACGACACAGGCCACGGCATCTTATTTGACACCGTTAGTGACTCAAAAATCATCCGTACGCAAGTTCACGGCAACCAAAATAGCGGAATCGAGCTTCAGGGCGTAAACTCTAATGTGCTCATACTTGATTCTATTGCTGTAGACAACGACAAAGGCTTTAGCGTGGCAGATGGCAGTACGCTTATTGAAGGGGTAATCCAGGGCAATAGAGCAATTGGTAATCAAACTGTTGGCTTTGAGCATGCGGCAGTGTTACCTGCACCATTTGATACTGGCTATCAAAATAACTATGCGCAAAATAACGGCGTAAATTTTAGCATTATCCACCCAATCCAAATATTTACTTACGACATCCCAACTGCAACGTACGTATTGGTTCCAAATGGCGCAAGCAACTATCCTACCCAAGCAAATATAGATGCTTCGTAAATTTTTGATTAACCCCCTTTATGATAAGGTGTGAGTAATGAATGTATCAATTTTCTGTAAAAACGTAGCGGCTGTTGTCGCTCTATTCTGTGTAACTTCTGCACCTCTTGCAGCAGATTCAAGCGACTCATGCTGCAGCAGTGTGAAAAAACGCCTACACAGTATCAGCAAGCAGCTCAAGCGTATTGAACAACTAGAAGAGCGCCTCAACAAATTAGCCCCAACTCCAATTACACAAAAACTCATGGATAAAGCGGGAGGCTATTTATTACTCTCTGAATCAGGCGACTACTGTGTAACAGAGAACATAAAGGGTGTCATTTCCATTGCAGCAAATAGCGTATGTCTAGATTTATGCTGCCACACC
>JAJFUY010000308.1 GCA_021372185.1 Chlamydiales bacterium
GTTTTTGGAACTTTGCGATTTTGCGTTGAATCATGGTTTACGTAAACGTATCTGAGGCCTCAAGTATTTGCATGATAAGGGTGATTCAACGCAAAATCGCAAAAACCCAAAAACGCTAAAAGAACTGTGAGTAATAAACTATTCATGATAACATCTTAGTTTAATATAAATATGAGGACATTATGTTCTATAACTTTTTTGTTTTATTAATTATGATTAATTGTTGTTGTTTTGCATCAGAGTCTACAAAAGTATATCCAATTGCAATTATTGGTTCTGGTGCCGGGGGCACCATGGCGGCTAAACGTGCCAACCTTAACAATCGTGACGCCATTCTTTTTACCGGTGCCAAAAGAGAGATGAAGCACTCGCGTGGCCACTGGGTCAGAAAAGTAGACAATGTACCAGGTCTTGAAAAATACGAGCGCACATTAAATGAGCTTCGCGAAGAAACCCTATCATACATTGCCTCAGGCCCATTTCATGCAGCCCTTACTGTAGTTCCTGAATCAGTTGCCACAATCAAAAAACAGGATGATCTATTTGTTATTACCGACATGGCTGGAAGCACCTATCAGGCAAAGCACGTGATCTTAGCTACAGGCATTATGGATGAGCAGCCGCATATTGGAGGCACAATCGACCCAATACTAAAATTTGCCAATAAGCAGTTTATTGCCTACTGCCTCATGTGTGATGGCCATAGATGTGCTGGCAAAAAAACGGCCGTAATAGGCTACTCAGAAGAGGCAGCCAAAAATGCCCTGCTACTAGCAAATCGCTACTCTCCCCCTTCTATGATGCTACTTGCAAATGGAATCACGCCTACAATATCTCCCGAAACACTTGAATTATTGGCCCAAAAAAATATCGAGCTAGTAAAAGAGCCCATTGTAGAAATTTTAGGAAATGCTAAAGAACGTATTTTTAACGGTTTTACGACACAGTCTGGGCAACCACTTGATGTTGAAATTGGCTTTGTAAACTTAGGGATACGTCCCAATAATCAACTTGCCCTCATGCTGGGCGCACAAGTTGATGAAAAGGGCCTAGTTATCACCGACGCTTCAGGCGAAACAAACGTAAAAAACCTCTTTGTAATTGGCGACCTTCGCTCAAACAGCATGAAGCAAATCAACACTGCCTGGCAACACGCTCTAGATGCCATGCAAGCCATCGATAAGCGCGTGAGACAACAACAATAACCTATGCATTTTCACTCACGAAGAGAGTGATGTGAGGTAGCCCAGGTCGCCGTAGGCGCCCTGGGAATGACATGTCAGGGCAATATTGCACTCTCGAATGAGAGTGCTCAGAGTAACCTTACTGTTTTGATGCTAGTTGTGGAGCAGTTATTGCATGTTCTAAAGCAAGATCTCGCCAGGTAGTATTATCATCAAAATTTGGCTTTTCATGCTTATTTTTAAGCGGGTAAGGATAAATTGCCGGAATTACTCCAATATCTTGCCACTGTTTTTCATACCATGAAGGCACCTTCACGCTAGGTTTAGTCCAAGGATATTGATTAAACATTGGGGCAAATCGATCATGCAAAGCAACTCCAGTATCGGCGCTAAAGGGCACTAATGCATATTGAGATTCTGGATCAGAAAGAAATAAATAAGGATCTGGATTACTAATTGGAGTTACTTCCAAGGCTGAAGAAGCATATAATCTACCATCAATACTGCCTACAATTTGTGCCGTCACATGTTTGCCAATATTATGTATGCCCTTTTCGGGATTTTTTTCATCACCTATAAAGTTATGGGGAAATACATCTCCTCCGCTTGCAGCATTTACATTAGTTAAAACAACGACATGCTTGGGATTTTTGTTCGTACCCCTTACAACAGCTTTAGGGAAATATTTTTTGGCAAAATCAGCATCAATAAGACTGCCTTTGGCAGTGTTTTGAACAATAGAGTCATTTACGCTTTTTATATGTGATCCATTAATAAGCAATGTGCGATTTGGATCATTAGAAAAATCTAAAATGACTTTAGCCATCCCAGAGGGGCGATTTCCTCCAAATAATGCACCCCATGCAGTGGGATACGTTTGTTGCCCTCCAGTGTTTTCACGTATATCCAATACGTATGTAGATGGTTTAAATGTATTTAATTTTTCTAATAGTAGAGCAAACGCAGTCATTTCATTACTATTATATTTAAAATCTGGCATGTCGTTGCGGCCAAAAACCAATGGTGCATTAAATAACAATCCATACGCATCTATATTTTCTTCATTACGAATGCGAATATAGGCTACAGTTTCATTACATTTGTCCTTCTTGGTATTAGTGTAGGAACGATTTACAATTCCTCCAAAAAAAGAAAACTCATCAAATTGATAGAGGTTATATGGGTGTGTTCCATATTCATCAATCAAATCAGCAGGCGTCGCGCCGTTTTCAGTAATGGTAAAAGAAATTTGTGAGCCGTTGGATCCATAATCTGCTAAAAGTTGGGATGTAATAGGCTCATCAGGCAATACAGGCCCTGTCACAGCAAACCAAACGGTAAATCTTGTTTCTAAATAATTTTCAATGACGATATCATGGTCAAATTTTGAATTTGCCGTGGCATTAGCTACCACTGGTCCTAATCCATAAATATCATTTGCATCAAAAATTGGTGCCGAACGACTGCCTTTTGATAAAACCGGGTTAAAATAAAGTAAATCTCTACCACATTTTTGTCCTCTTGATCTTCCGTTAAAAGTTACATAGGTGTAATCATCATTAGCAAGAGCATCTACAATGCCTTGATACGTATCTATCCGACTCAAGTCACCATTAGCATACGTGTAAAGGTTACTGTGTGTCGAAATACCCAAAGCCATTTGCAGTTCGCTAAGAGCTACTAAAAGTTCTCTGTATTCAGTTGTTGGCAGTACTGGCGCATGAAATGAGGTTAATTCAGCTACACCATGAATGTTTGGATTGTATTCTTCTAAAATTTGCGATGAGTCATAATCAATATGGACAGTATGGATTTCGCTGCCATGTTTAACCCAATCGTCTTTATAATTTGGTCCAACCGAGCCTTTGAATAAATATGAAACATCATGTGTTCCGTTAAGAGGTGCATAAGCTCCTAGAAAGCCAGAAATGGTTACTTTATCAACATTGCAAAAGTAGTTTTGTTTTTTTAAGCGAATAGTGGTTGTTTTGATAGCATTTGAAGGATTGGTTCTCCATACACCTACATATCTACCTGCTCTTTTTTCAGTAGACACTTTATTTTTGCGGACGATACCTGTTGTGAGGAGTGTATCTCGCAACTTAGCAAACTTTTTATTTCCAATATATTGCTGGGCTTGTCCATCTGTACGACGCTCGTTCTGACTCATATAAGTATATGTATCATATACGTAGTTGAAGATGTTTACAGGGTTGTCCCAAAAATCAGTTAATTGTGAACGAGATTGATATGCCGGTACATAATTAAGCCTTTTAAAACGGCCAAGAGAAATAACGCCACCTTGTTCTGGACTATCTGCCAGAGAATCAAAGATCGTGTATGTCAAAGCAAACGCGCAACTATTGTTACAATCTTGAATTGTAAAAGTTGTGGTGAATTGATCGCGGCTATAAAACCCATTAGTTTCTAAAGTATTTAGCAGCGTGACCCCCTTAGAATCATTGACAACGACATCACAGGTATCTATCACTATATCATAGTCAGGTGTGGCAACCGGGAGTAATTGCTCGAAACTCGCTCCCGTATCAAATGCTGCATTAACGTCAGCTACAGAAATTTCACGTAGATTATTTTGGTTGCCACCATAAAATTTTGCTTTTGGGGCGCCATTGTCTTCATAAAACTCTATTGCTGTGTAGCCGTTGAAATAATCGATCGTTTCACGAAGCCAGAATCCCTTAAAATTTTGAAAATCTTGAGAACTTTGTTGCACTCCTGCGGTTAAATTGATGTGCAAAAAAACGAGGGTTAAAAATAAAAACGCAAATCTTAAAAAGTTTGATTGAATTTGTTTTATCACAGGTTCACCTAAAGCGTTGTTGTTAAGTTAAAGTTTTTAACGAACCGGTATAAACAATGCATTGAAAATAGTCAAGCAATTACGATGACAAATCTTTAGCTGTTCAGCACAAAGAGGTTGTGGCATACCTAGAAGCAAGCATAATCATTGCTGTAAGCATCGATAAGCGCGTGAGATAATTCTTTGAAAACTCTCAACGATAAAAACGATAGAACGATAATAACGATAAAAAACAAAAAAAATTAATGTTTTGGTTTTATCGTTATTATCGTTCTATCGTTTTTATCGTTGAGGTCTTTTTCGTGGGAGTTTGTGATTCAATCGACCACAACCTGGGCTCCAATGCCTTTTTCCTTTTACCCACCGTTCCCTGCGGTCACGGTGGGCTTCGTTCAGTCGCCCTAAATCGGGCTCT
This sequence comes from Chlamydiales bacterium, assembly GCA_021372185.1. Taxonomy (GTDB): domain Bacteria; phylum Chlamydiota; class Chlamydiia; order Chlamydiales; family FEN-1388; genus SZAS-7. The sequence continues at coordinate 4,421 of JAJFUY010000308.1, forward strand.
AAGACTATCGCTGCATCATACTTTCAAAACCGATGGATTGAGAATTCGGCACGGGGGGCGATGCGGCTGAGGATGGCCTCGGTTGGGTGGGTTTGCTTGATGTTGGCATCTTCAAACTCTACGAGCACTACTTTGTCGATTTGGCTGTAGAGCATTAATACAGCTTCGCCATCTTCCAAAATTGATGTGCGTGTGACAAAATCTACTAAGGCGCTTGT
>JAJFUY010000285.1 GCA_021372185.1 Chlamydiales bacterium
AGCGCGCGGGCAGTCAACATTCATGGTTGAGATGGCAGAAACGGCAAGTATTTTGCACCAGGCAACAGACCGCTCACTTGTGATTTTGGACGAAATTGGCCGTGGCACAAGCACCTATGACGGTATTTCTATAGCGTGGGCAGTAGCTGAGTATCTATTAAAAAGCGCCCAAAAGCCCAAAACACTATTTGCTACACACTACTATGAACTTACAGAGCTTGCTAAAAAAATAGATGGAGCCGTTAACTTTACGGTAGCTATTACTGAAACATCAGACGGTGTGTTGTTCTTACGAAAGATTATCCCAGGTGTAGCCGACAAAAGCTACGGTATTCATGTAGCGCGTCTTGCTGGCATGCCACAAGCGGTAATTGAACGTGCCGAAGAACTTTTATTAAAATTAGAGCAAACCGCACCAAAAGCCAAGTCACTACAGCCAGATTTTTTTGCCAAACCGGTACAAAAAACTATCGAAAACCCAAAAGAAAAGCTGGTAATGAAGCTACTTGCACAAATTGATGTAACAAGAATAACACCAATTGAAGCACTTTTGAAACTAGCAGAACTACAAAAACAACTCTAAGAATTAACTATTATTAAAATAATTAAATAAAAGTGTTGACAATGCTATTCTTTATTTGAGATAGATAGGGGTATCCAAGAAATTGGGCCACCATGGCAAGTAGCCACGGTGAAACAAAAAACCTTTTAGGAGGATAGTACCATGCAAAAGAAACAAACATCACGCACAACAAAACGTACAACTCGTTCAAAAACACGTGCATCTACTGCTCGTAAATCAACAAGAAAAAGCAAATAGTAATATTTGTTAATTTTCGCCCGACAGAACCTCTGGTTTTGTCGGGCTTTTTTTTGTCCATTCCCTGCCTTTTTCGTGCCCTTGCCAGTGTCTTTTTCGTGCCCGTGCCCGATTTGTATTTTGTATTAAGAGTCCTTCAGGACGACAGAACTAAGCCCACCGTGACCGAAGGGAACGGTGGGAATAGGTGTTAATTCTCATGGAGCCCGGTTGAGGGCGATTGAATCACGCGCTTGAATCGCCCTCAATCGGGCTCCGCTGTTTTTTTTCCTTGTTCCCACCGTTCCCTTCGGTCACGGTGGGCTTCGTTCAGTCGTCCTGAAGGACTCTAATACAAAAATACATAAAACAACATGGGGCACGGGCAAGGGCAAGGGCACGGGCAAGGGCAAGGGCACGGGCACGGGCAAGGGAATACTATTCTGGCTTCTATTTTTACGAACGTGCTATACTGCGGGGCATGAACGCTATTGATGAATTGCACACTCTTGTACAGGATTTACGGGCATATATTGTTCAAGAACACCCGTGTATTGACTTTCAGGTTCCGCAAAAAGCTAAACAGCCTCCCCAAAAAGCTACATATACTCCTCCACCACTACCCACACCACCACCTCCAGTTGCGAGTGTTAGTAAACCCCTGGCTCCTAAGCAAGAAATGCCAAAAGCGGCGCCGCTTCCTCCCAAGCCTAAGAAGGATCCGGAAATTCCAAAATCTTCAGTTGAACCTGTGATGCAGGCACTTGCCCGGCCTTTTGTTGCGCCTCAACATGTGCATTTATTAGATTGCCTGCAAGCGTTTGAAAAACTGGGGATACATACCCTTGCACTACCCGATAAACCAGATACGCCCCCGCAGCTAGAACTTGTGATGGTGTCGTTTTTGCCTAAGGGCTCTGAAGTTCAAAGTTTCATTCAAAAAGTGGCAGCATCAGTCTCTGAGCGCATTATCCCCTGCAGCCTTTATTTGCAGCCGGGGCTCACTGCCGCGGCAGAATGCTCTACCTTAGCGGCAACCAAGCACGCTAAAGCCGTGATTATAGCATATCAGCTAGAAGATGCCCAAAAGCTTACCTCATGGCTTGCCTACTTTGGTGATGACTTGGCCTTAAATGAGCCAGAAAATAGTATTTTTACCTGTAAGCGTTCACTGTTTGGCGTGAAAATCTATGAGCTTGTTGTGAATCCATCTCTCGTTACAGATTCAGGGCGTAAAAAAGAGCTTTGGTCTGAAATTCAGAAAGTGGTGCTATGACAGTCGCCGCTGTGTTACTTGAAGTTTCTATCCAGAAATCACTGGACTACGCCATTCCGCCCGAGCTTGCAGGCTCCATCCAAAAAGGGGTATCAGTTGAAGTGCCTTTACGTGGTAAGCGCATCCAGGGGTTTGTGGTAGATGTAAAAACTGAATCTGAGGTTCCTAACCCCAAACCTATCTTTCGCGCGTTAAGTAATGGCCCTGTTGTTACTTTAGAGCTCTTTGAGCTCGCTATCTGGATTGCCCGCTACTATGTATGCCCACTTGGTAAGGTGCTTAGAACTATGACTCCGGCAGGCGTGCGCAAAAATACGCAAGCCAAGCAGCAGATGAAGGTATATCGTCTAAAGTCACCCAAAGAACTTCGAGAAGCCTGTATAGAAATACGCACCAAAGCCCCCCAGCAGGCAAATATTTTGGATGCGCTTCTTATGGCTCCCAAAGATGGCATATTTTTATCTGAACTGTTAGAAGAGACAAAAGCCTCCCATAGCACTGTAAAAGCCCTAGTTGATAAAGGCCTTATATCAATTGATAAGCTGCGATTAGATGAAGACCCCTTTGATGACTACTTTAAAACTAAGCCCAGAATACTTCGTGATGAACAAAAGGATGCACTAGATAAAATTACTGCAAGCCTACAAAAGCGACAATTTGAAACACACCTTCTCTTTGGCATTACTGGTAGTGGTAAAACCGAAGTATACCTCCAGGCAATTGACAAAGCCTTGGAGCTTAATCTCGGCGTGATTTTGTTAGTGCCAGAAATTGCCCTCACGCAGCAGACTATCCAGCACTTTAAAAGCCGCTTTGATGTGCCTCTAGCAGTCCTCCACCACCGCCTAAGCGATGGTGAGCGTATGCAGACATGGCGTGATATTCAATCAGGTCACAGCAAAATTTGCATAGGAGCCCGTTCTGCCATCTTTTGCCCTATGCAAAACTTAGGTCTTATCATTGTAGATGAAGAGCATGAGCCAAGCTATAAACAGACTGACGATAGCCCCTGCTATCATGCACGTGATGTTGCCGTCATGCGCGCCAAACTCTCTAAATGCTGCTGTGTGCTAGGAAGTGCTACACCATCACTTGAAAGCTACTACAACGCCCAAAATGGCAAATATATCCTCAGCGTACTTAGTAAGCGCCCTGAAAAATCAACTCTACCTAAGGTAGAGATTGTAGATATGAAGCGCGAGTATGCTAAAGCCAAAGGCATGACAAGTTTTTCTGAGCTTTTATTAGATAAAATCCAAGATCGCAAAAACAAGGGCGAGCATACGATCCTCTTTTTAAATAGGCGTGGCTATCACACCGTGATGTCATGTACCTCTTGTGGTAATAGCATTAAGTGCCAGCACTGCGATGCTACCCTCACCTTCCACAAAGAAGAACGGCTTGTGTCGTGTCACCTGTGCGGTTTTTGTTCTCCCCCTCCTAACGCCTGCCCTACGTGTAAGTCATATGATGTGATCAAATACCAAGGTGTGGGTACAGAAAAGGTGCAGGCTATGCTGCATGGCATATTCCCCGGCATTCGTACTGTGCGAGTTGATGCTGATAGCACCCGCCATAAAGGCACGCTAGAAAAGCTGTTGGGCGATTTTCGATCCGGAAAAGCCGATGTACTCATAGGCACGCAGATGGTAGCCAAAGGCCTGCAC